>NZ_DASYJG010000100.1:0-21038 GCF_035996765.1 Baekduia sp. | reverse complement strand
TACAAGGGCATCGACGTCCTGCTCGACGCCTGGCGGCGCTTCGGCGCGAACCCGCCGGGCGAGCTGTGGATCGTCGGCATGCCGCGCATGCCGCTCCCGACCGCGCTCCCACCCGGCGTCCGCCTTGTGCCCCGGTTCGTGACGGATGCCGAGCTCGCCGGCGTCCTGCGCCGCGCCGACCTCGTCACGCTGCCCTATCGCGAGATCGACCAGTCCGGCGTCCTCTACGCCGCGCTCGGCCTCGGCCGCCCGCTGTTGCTCTCCGACGTCGGCGGCTTCGGCGAGGTCGCCGCGACCGGCGCCGCGGAGCTGGTGGCGCCCGGCGACCCCGAGGCCCTGCACGCCGCCCTCGCCGCGCTGCTCGCCGACCCCGACCGCCGCGCGACCCTCGCCCTCGCCGCCACCCATGCGGCCCAGACGACCTACGCCTGGGACGCCATCGCCCAACGCCATCTGGCGCTCTACACCGCCCTGCGCGACGCCTGAGCCCGCCGGGGAACGACGAATGCGGCATGCTCACTCGCTCGTGAGACGGGTGATCTTCTGGATCTCGGCGGGCCTGCTGGCCTGGGCGCAGGTCGGCTATGGGCTGGCGCTCGGCTTGCTGCGGCGCGTGGTGCGCCAGTCGTGGTCGCCCGCCGCGGCCGACGCTGCGCTCCCGACCGTCTCGCTGATCGTCGCCGCCCACGCCGAGCGCGACGTCATCGCGGCCAAGGTCGCAAATGCGCTGGCGCTGGACTACCCGCGCGACAAGCTCGAGGTCGTCGTCGCCTGCGACGGCTCGACCGACGGGACCCCGGAGGCCGCGCGGGCGGCCGGCGCCGACGTCGTCCTCGACCTCCCGCGTGGTGGCAAGGTCGCCGCCCAGGACGCCGCGGTGCGCCGCAGCAGCGCCGACATCGTCGCCTTCTCCGACGCCAACGCGCTGTGGGAGCCGGATGCGCTGCGCGCCCTGGTCGCGCCGTTCGCCGACGATCCGAAGATCGGCTACGTCTGCGGGCGCGTGACGTTCGTCAACCCCGACGGCGGCACCAACCAGGAGGGCGTCTACTGGCGCTACGAGATGTTCCTGCGCGCCCGCGAGTCAGACCTGGCGAGCGTCACCGCCGGCAACGGCGCGATCTACGCGACCCGCCGCGACGCTTACGTCGAAGTCGACCCGGTGATGGGCCACGACCTCAAGTTCCCCTTCACCTTGGTCCGCGACGGCTGGCGCTGCGTCGAGCAGCCGCTGGCGCGCGCGACCGAGCGGATGGTCCCCGACGTCGAAGGTGAGGCAGCCCGCAAGCGGCGGATGATGAGCCACGCCTGGGCGATCGTCCTGCACGGCGGCCTGCTGGACCCGCGCGGCTGGCCGGGCAAGTACACCATGATGATCGCCAGCCACCGCTGGCTGCGCTACTTCGGGCCGGCGCTGCACGTGCTCGCGCTGCTCACCGCACCCCGCGCGCTACGCCGCGCCCAGCTGCTGCTGCTCGTCGCCGCCTTCGCCCCGGTTCGCGCACGCCCGTTCCTGCTGGGCAAGTACTACATCCTGACCCAGGGCTCGATCGCCCTCGGCCTCTTCGACCACCTTCGCGAAGGCACCGCCGCCGGCTGGGACCCACCAGAAGGGACGCGCTAGGTGCCCGAGCCACTGCGCCGCCTCTTCGACGTCCTTGTCAGCGCCGCCGTCCTGGCGGTCACGTCGCCGATCGTCGCGCTCGCCGTCCTCGCGATCCGCTTGGAGTCCAAGGGCCATCCGATCTACCGCCAGCACCGCGTCGGCAAGGACGGCGCGCCGTTCGACGTCCTCAAGCTCCGCACGATGGTCTCCGGCGCCGAGAAGATGGGCGCGGGGCTCGCCGTCGATGATGGTGACAGCAGGATCACCAAGGTCGGCGCGCTGCTGCGCCGCACCTCGATCGACGAGCTGCCGAACCTCGTCAACGTGCTCAAGGGCGAGATGTCGATCATCGGCCCGCGCCCGACCGTTCCGATCCAGGTCGCGCAGTACACCGGCCGCCAGCGCGGCCGCCTCGCGCTCAAGCCCGGCATCACCGGCTGGGCCCAGGTCAACGGCCGCGCCTCGCTGCCGTGGCCCCAGCGCATCGAGCTGGACCTGTTCTACATCGAGCATGCGACCACCGCCCTCGACCTCAAGATCCTGTACTTGACCGCCCGGATGCTCGTCACCGGCCACGGCCTCTACAAAGGCGAGACCGGCGGATGGGTGGACCCCTCGTGAGCACGAACAAGGCCGTCATGTTGACCGGCACCGGCAAGCGCTATGACATCGTTGCGGCGTTTGCCCAGCACACGCGCGTCATCGCCTGCGATCCCAATCCGCTGGCGCCGGCACAGTACGCCGCAACGGTCCGCACCGCGGTCCCGCTGATCAAGGACCCCGACTACGTGCCGGCGCTCCAGCGCCTCTGCGAGGAGCACGACGTCGGCGCGATCGTCCCGCTGACCGATCTCGACATCGACGTCCTCGCCCACGCGCGCGCCGACGGTCGGCTGCGCCAAGCGCTGGTGCCCGACGCGCACATCGCCGAGCGGACCTACGACAAATATGCCTGCCATGAGTTGCTGGGAGAGCACGGCCTGCCGTCACCCCCGACGGTCCTGCCCGGAAGCGCCGAGCCCGAGTCCTTCCCGGTCATGGTCAAGCCGATCCACGGCTCCGGCGCGCGCAACATCTTCGTGGCGCACGATGCGCGCGAGGCCGCGTTCTTCGTGGACTACATCGACGAGCCGGTGATGCTGCAGCGCCTGATGGACGGTCCGGAGTTCTCGATCGACTGCCTCTCTGACCGCGACGGCCGCTGCCTGAATGCCATCCCGCGGACGATGCTCGAGTCGCGCGGCGGCGAGTCGATCAAGGGCACCATCATCGACGACGCCGAGCTGATCGACCTCGGGCGGCGCACCGTCGAGGCCTTCGGCGTCCGCGGCCCCGCGACCGTCCAGGCCTTCCGCGACAAGGACATCGGCCTCGGCATCACCGACGTCAACACGCGGTTCGGGGGCGCCTTCCCCGCGCCGGTCTACGCGGCCCGCCCGGGGCAGAGCTACCCGGAGTTGATCGCACAGATGGCCAACGGCGAGCGCCCCGAGCCTCACGTCGGCGACTTCGGCGCCGGCACCACCTTCACCCGCTACTTCTGGCAGCTCGAACTCGACGCCGACCTGCAGCCGACCGGGCGCGACATCGTGTCGCCGCCCGGCCCGCCCGCGCCTCGCTAGGGGTGCCGGTGGCGGCTACTGGACGCCTCGTACCGGCGCGGCCAGTCGTCGCCGCCGTAGGTGGGTCCCCAGTCGCGAAGCGACATGGTCTCCCTCTACGGGATGAGCTCCGGGCCCTTGTCGACGAAGCGGTCGCGGAAGGCGCGCAGCGCGTCCCACGTCTTGTCGTTGACCGTCTTGCAGCCGATCAGGTGCGTCCACGCGGTGGCCGCGACCTCGTAAGGCATGTTGGTGTTGTTCTCGAACAGCAGCATGTGGTAGCCGTTGGCGCCCTTGACCGGCTCGTTGAACAGCGCGTTGAGCTGGTCGCGGACCGTCTTGGAGGCCTTTGGCGAGTACTGCAGCTCGATCCGCCCGTGCTCGAGCGTGTGGACGAAGTTCTCCTTGGCCGGCGTGTTGCCGGGCGCGTAGACGCCGTCCTGCGCCGGCGTCGGGCGGTGGTTGCCCGAGGTCGGCGGGTTGGTCTTGTAGCTGTTGTTGACGGCCGTGTCGGAGGGCAGGTGCGTCCGGCCCTCGCTGACGAAGGTCCGGAACTGACAGCCCGACGCCTTGACGGCTTCGTCGAAGTTCGTGGTCTGGCGCGCGGGAATCGACGCGGAGCCGTAAGACGATCCGGAGTCGGCCTTGCTGTCGCCGCCTCCACCGCTAGAGACGATCGCGGCCACGACCGCCGCGATGGCCACAAGGCCCAGCACCGCGCCCGCGACCAGCTGCAGCCGTCGCTTGCTAGCGACCTTCCCGGCCTCAGCCTGCTCGCGCTCTTCGCGCTCGCGACGGCGGCGCTCCTTCTCCTCCTGGCGACTCGACACGCGCGAGAGCGTAGCGGTGGGAGCGTTAACGCGGCGTAAGCAACTTGCCGCTGTGTCAGCGACGGGTTACGCGACGCCCGCCGCGCGGCGGGCGCGGACCTTGCGGCGGGGCTTCCAGCACTCGTCCAAGAAGCCGGAGATCTCGCCGGTCAGCCGCTCGGGCGTGAGCCGGAGCTCGAAGAGCGAATCGGCCCGCAGCAGCCGGGCGTTCGGCAGCTCGGAGACCAGGGCATCCGAGTCGCTGAAGGGGTGGACGGGGTCACGATCATGGCCGATGACCAGCGCCGGCGCGGCGATCGTGCGCCGGATCTCGCGGTGCGGTGCGACGCGCCCGAAGAAGAGGCCCTGCAGCACGGCGGCCGATGGCCCCGGCTGCTGGCGGACGGTGTCGAGCAGGACGTCGGCGCCCCAGACGCGCCCGGTCGGCAGCTTGCGCGTCGCCCAGGAGACGCCCTTCATCACCGGCTCGCCGAAGGTCAGCGCGACCATCAACGGGGTGAAGGCGACCGCGCAGCCCAGCAGCGCGTTGTCGAGGACCGGCATCTCGACGACCATCCCGCGCACGCGCTCCGGATGCGCGGCGGCCGCCTCGAGCGTCGTGTTGGCGCCCAGCGAGGTGCCGCCCACGACGGCCTCGTCGACCTCCAGGTGGTCGAGCAGGCTGATCACCTGCTCGCCGAAGAACGGCATCGAGTAGGCGGCCATGTCGCGCGGGCGGTCCGAGCGGCCGTGGCCGAGGAGGTCGAGCGTGACGACGCGGTTGCCCTCGCGGGCCAGGGCGCGCGCCAGCGGGCGGTGCATCTTCTGCGACAGCAGCAGCCCGTGGAGCAGGACGGTCGTGCGCGGACCCTCGCCGTACACGGTGTAGGCGAGGCGGTGACCCTCGTGCTCGAAGAACGACGGCATGTCCGAACGCTACTGGGCGACCAGGCCGTCTCGCGCTGGTGGATCGTCCAGGCGTGCCGCACTGCTCGGACGTCGCCGTCTGGACTATGCCGGTTCGCTGTCGAGCCGTGCCAGGGCCCAGCGCGCCCACTCCGCCCGCGCCTGGGCCCAGCGCAGCCCCGCCTCCAGCGCGATGCGCTGCGAGCGCTCGGCCGGCGTGGCGGGGCGGCGCGCGGCGGCGGTGCCACGCAACGCCTCCAGCATCTCCTGGGCGGCGGCGAGCTCGTCCTCGACGTGGGCGCGGGCTGCGGCGGGCTCCATCAGCCAGAGGAAGAACGTGCGCAGCGCCGCCTCGTCGCGGACGGTCCGGTCCGGGTCGGTGTCGGCGAGCCAGGCGCGCACCGTGTCGCGCCCCTCGTCGGTGATCACATAGGTCTTGCGTCCGCGCGGGCCGGGTTCGCCGGCCGCGACGAGGCCGTCGTCGGCCAGGCGGTTGAGCTCGGGATAGATCTGCGAGTGGCCCGCCGACCACGTGCTGCCCACGGACGCTTCGAAGCGCTGGGCCAGCTCGTAGCCGCTCATCGGCCGGTCGGCGAGGAGGCCGAGCAGCGCGTGGCGCAGGACCTGACGTCTAGGTGCGGAGGCTGGAATGTCTGGATGGTGACATGTCAACCTTGACCGGTGATGAACGGCTCGTAAAGGCCGACGGATCAGGTGGCGGCGATCGCCTCGGCCGTGCGGTGCGCCAGCGCCATGATCGTGAGCATCGGGTTCGTGCCGCTGGCCGTCGGGAAGGCGGAGCCGTCGCCGATCCAGACGCCGGGCGTGTCGTGCAGCTCCCCGAACGGCCCGGCGACCGACGTCTTGGGGTCGGTGCCCATGCGCGCGCTGCCCATGTGGTGCGCCGAGAAGGTCATGTGCTCGAACGGCGACAGCGGCGCGTCGTGGATGCGCCGCGCGTAGGCGTCGATGCTCTCCTCGCTGCCCCGCACCCAGTGCTGACGCTTGCGGTGCGTCGAGAGCAACTCCTGCGCGCCCGCGGCCTCATGCATCCGCGCCAGCGTCATCAGCCCGTGGCGGAAGTGCGCCTGATCCATGCCGTCGCTGAGCGGATAGGTGTGCACGGGATTGCCGGCGCCGTCGATGGTCACGCGCCCGTGGCCACGGTCGCGGAGCACGACGATCAGCGCCGAGGTGAAGGGGCCGCGCGCCATGTCCTCCTTGTGCTGGCGGCCGGTCTCCCAGGGCATGGTGATGCCCGTGACCCCCGGCGAGGCATGGCCGGTCTCGATCAGGTAGCCGTAGCCGTCGGCCAGATCGCGGTGCTCGTCGCTCAGCGCGCTCTGCGGCGGGCCCCACCAGGCCCGCTGCGGCTCGTCGTAGATGCCGATGACCGCCGTGGCGGGATGCAGCCGCAGGTAGTCGCCGGCGGCCGGACCGCCGATGGACGAGCGCAGCAGCAGCGCCGGCGTGTCGAGCGCGCCGGCGGCCACGACCACCCGCGGCGC
The DNA here is from genome assembly GCF_035996765.1 of Baekduia sp. Taxonomy (NCBI): domain Bacteria; kingdom Bacillati; phylum Actinomycetota; class Thermoleophilia; order Solirubrobacterales; family Baekduiaceae; genus Baekduia; species Baekduia sp. Next base: position 14,608 of record NZ_DASYJG010000100.1, on the reverse strand, counting down.
CCGGACCACGACGCGTGCGAGGCGGCCCTCGGCGTCGAGATAGGTGCCCTCGACGCCGGCGGCGCGGCCACCCTCCACCAGCACGCGGTCGACGCGACAATTGACGACGAAGCGCGCGCCGGCGTCGGCCGCGTCCTGCAGGTAGGTCTTCAGCGTCCCGAGCTTGGCGCCCGTCACGTCGCCGAAGCCCGACAGCCCGGAGAGGTCGGCGTCGTAGCTGCCGGCATCCGCGTTGCGGGCGATGCGGCGGTGGCTCATCCCTAGCTTGTCGGCGCCCTCGCGCAGGCGCTGGTTGGGCCCATTGTCATCCGAGCAGTCGGTGGTTACGCCGATCCGCGCGCTGACCTCGTCGAGGTGGCGGTCGAACTGCGGCCCGGCCAGCCCTTCCAACCCGTGGTCGCGCTCCCACTCCTCGCGGACCCAGTCGGAGGTCCGCAGGCAGTTGCTCCAGTTGATCGTCGAACCGCCGCCGAGGTTGGCGCCGGTCATCAGCGCGACCTGCCCCTCAGCGGTTTGCGCGACGCCGCCCGCACGGTAGAGGTGCTCGTAAGCCCAGAGTTCGAGCTGGTTGAAGTCGGACTCGTTGTAGTAGCCGCCGGCCTCGAGCACGACGACCTCCTGGCCAGCGGCCGCGAGCTTGCCGGCGATCACGCCGCCGCCCGAGCCCGAGCCGACGACGACCGCGTCAGCGATGAGCGTCAGCGTGTCGCCCACCGGGCGCACGAGCGGGATCGTCTTAGGCGCCGCGTCGGCCGACGGCGGCGCTGCGCGCGGCCCCGGGTAGCCGATCGTCTCCCAATTGGGGTTCCGGCCGGTCGTCGGATCCGGGATCGCGTAGAACAACAAGAACGTCAGCGAGCGGAGGCCGCTGAGGCCGGCCAGCGCGCCCGGGTCGGCGTCCATGAAGCCGTGCACGATGGCCTCGCGGGCGGCTTGGGGCGCCTCGTCAAAGCCCTCGGCGCGCAGGCCGTCGAGCAGCTGGCGCATGCCCTCGAGCTGGTCCTCGGGGACGACACCCGATGAGAGCTGCTGCGCGATCGCGACATCGATGCCGAGGTCCGACGCCTTGCGCGCCCAGAACCCCGCCGGATCGTCGTCGACCGCGACCTCCGGCGCGAAGGTGTCGACCAGCGCGCGCAACGTCGCCTGCTGGAGCTCTGAGAGGACGACCGCGACTGGTGTTGACACCCTGTCAGCCTACCTCGCACCGTCAAGCCCAGACTGGTACGGTGACGCACCCGTCACCTTTGTCCGAGAGGTCTGTCCCATGGCCAAGCAGCACCGCATCCTCACCGGTCAGGTCGCCGCGATCACCGGCGCCGCCCGCGGCATCGGCCGCGCCACCGCGCAGGCTTTCTTGCGCGAGGGCATGAAGGTGGCTATTGGCGATCTGGACTTCGCGACCGCCCAGCAGACCGCCAAGGAGGTTGGTCACGGCACCGTCGCCTTCCAGCTCGACGTGACCCAGCGCGCCTCGGTCAAGGACTTCCTCGACGGCGTCGAGTCCCAGCTCGGCCCGGTCGACGTCCTGGTCAACAACGCCGGGATCATGCAGGTCGGTCACACGATCTGGGAGGAGGACGACGCCACCACCCAGCGGATGATCGACATCAACGTCAACGGCGTGATGTTCGGTGTGAAGGAGGTCGTCCCGCGGATGCTCTCCCGCGGCCGCGGCCACGTCGTCAACATCGCCTCGACCGCCGGCAAGGGCGGCTTCCCCGGCGGCGGCACCTACTGCGGCACCAAGCACTACGTGGTGGGGATGAGCGAGGCCCTGCGCGCCGAGCTGCGCGGCACCGGCATCGAGGTCTCCTGCGTCATGCCGGTCGTCGTCAACACCGAGCTGGCCGCCGGCCTGCAGGACACGCGCGGGGTCAAGCTGATCCAGCCCGAGGACGTGGCCAACGAGATCGTCTCGGCGCTGAAGGAGGCGCGCTTCGACGTTTTCGTCCCGCGCTCGGTCGCGGGCATCACCAAGGTGATGAACCTGCTGCCCCGCGGCGGTCGCGAGAGCCTCAGCCGCGCGCTGAAGGCCGACAAGGTGCTGATCGAGCTCGACGCCGGCAAGCGCGCCGCCTACGAGCTTCGCGCCTCGCACTCGGACCCCGCCCTCGAGGCGCCGGACGAGACCAAGCAGCTGACCCCGTAGCACGGGGGTGGGTGGGTGGTTTGGGTGCGGGTAGGTTGTGGGGCATGGAAGCCTCCACCTCGCGCTCGATCGACCAGCAGGGCGTCGACACCATCCGCACGCTGTCGATGGACGCCGTCCAGAAGGCCAACAGCGGCCATCCGGGACTCCCGATGGGCATGGCTCCCGCCGCGTACGTGCTGTACGCGAAGGTCATGCGGCACAACCCGAAGGACCCGGACTGGCCGGACCGTGACCGGTTCGTCCTGAGCGCCGGCCACGGGTCGATGCTGCTCTACAGCGTCCTGCACCTGTCGGGCTATGACTTGCCGCTGGAGGAGCTCAAGAAGTTCCGTCAGTGGGGCTCGCTGACCCCGGGCCATCCGGAGCGCGATCGCGTGCATGTCACGCCCGGCGTCGAGGTCACGACCGGCCCGCTGGGCCAGGGCTTTGCCAACGGCGTCGGCATGGCGCTTGCCGAGCGCTTCTTGCGCGAGAAGTACGGCAGCGAGGTCATGGACCACTTCACCTACGCCATCGTCAGCGACGGCGACATGATGGAGGGCATCGCTTCTGAGGCCGCGTCGATCGCCGGTCAGTACGGCCTCGGCAAGCTCGTCTACCTGTATGACGACAACTCGATCTCGCTCGACGGTCCGACGACGCTGAGCTTCGACACCGAGGACGTCGGCAAGCGCTTTGAGGCCTACGGCTGGCATGTGCTGGAGGTCCACGACGCGCAGGATCTCGTCGCGCTCCAGGAGGCGATCGAGGAGGGCCAGCGCCACACCGCCAAGCCGACGCTGATCCGCGTCAAGTCGATCATCGGCTACCCGTCGCCGCACAAGGCCGGGACGTCCAAGGCGCACGGGGCGGCGCTCGGCGAGGACGAGGTCCGCGCGACCAAGGAGGTCATGGGCTGGGATCCCGACAAGCACTTCTTCGTGCCCGACGGCGTCTACGAGGAGTTCGGCAAGGCGGCTGAGCGCGGTGCCGCCGCGCAGGCTGAGTGGCAGTCGCGGCTGGAGGCGTTCAAGGACGCGGACGCGGACGCGGGCAAGGCGTGGGACCTGGCGTGGGAGGGCGGCTCGTACGGCGGCAAGCCGCTGCCGGGGTTGAAGGAGGCGCTGCGGAATGTTGATTGGGGCGGGAAAGCGAAGATCGCCACCCGCTCGGCCGGCCAGAAGGCGATGGCCGTCATGGCGCCGTTCGTCCCGACGCTCGTCGGCGGCGCGGCCGACCTCTCGGAGTCGACCAAGACCGAGTTCCCCGGTGGCGACGACGAGCGCTACACCAAGGCCAAGGCTGGGCGGAACATGTTCTGGGGCGTGCGCGAGCACGGCATGGGCGGTTCGGTCAACGGCCTGGCGGCCCACGGCGGCATCGTGCGCCCCTACGGCTCGACGTTCCTGCAGTTCGCCGATTACATGCGCGGCTCGATTCGCTTGAGCGCGCTCACCGGCCTGCGGGTCGCGTGGGTCTACACGCACGACTCGGTCGCGCTGGGCGAGGACGGCCCGACCCACCAGCCGGTCGAGCACCTGGCCGCGCTGCGGGCGATCCCGGGCCTGACGGTCATCCGCCCGGCCGACGCGAACGAGACCGCCGAGGCGTGGCGCGTGATGATCGAGGATCTCGAGGGCCCGGCCGTGCTCGCGCTCTCGCGCCAGGACCTGCCGGTGCTCGACATCGACTTCGACGGCGTCGGTCGCGGCGCCTATATCGTCTCGCCGGCCGCCGAAGGCGAAGAGCACGTGACGCTCGTCGGCACCGGCGCTGAGGTCCACACCGCGATCGCCGCACAGGCGATCCTTGCCGCCCAAGGCATCGGCGCACGCGTCGTCTCGATGCCCTCCTGGGAGCTCTTCGCCGAGCAGGAGGACTCCTACCGCGACGAGGTCCTCCCGCCGACGTTGCCGCGCGTCTCGGTCGAGGCCGGCGTCTCGATGGGCTGGGAGCGCTGGGTTGACCGCACCGTTGCCATCGATCGGTTTGGGGCGTCGGCACCCGGCGAGGAAGTGCTCGAGAAGCTCGGCATCACGGGCGAGCACGTCGGGCAGGTCGCCAAGGATTTGCTCTCTGCCACGAACTCGTAAGTTGGCGGCGTCCAGCGCGACGCGTTGCTGGTCGCCGCGGCGTGGGATCGGCGCAAGTTGATGGTCTTCCGCTCGCACGCGGGTGGCGTTGTGCTGCGGGGTCTGTCGGCACCGAGGGAGTGAGGAGCGGCGGGCGCTGCGGGCGCCTGATGGGAGGCGCACCGAGCTGCACTCGCCGCTCGCTCTCTTCGCTGCCATCAAACCGCGTAGCGCACCGTCATAGGCGCCGCGCACTGGTCACCCAGACGCTCCCGCATCAACTCCTACGACAACTCGCGCGCCCGCGGGCCGACGATCACGTGGATGACGTCCGGCTCCCGCACCCAGGCGATGGCGTCGAGCGCCGTGAGGCGGTCGAGCCAGAACTGGAGGGCCTGGGCTTGGGCCGGCGAGCGGTAATCCCGACTGAGGTCGAAGGCGTAGCCGGTCGTATGGGTCGACGGGGGCGTCTCGGCGCCGAAGGCTCCGCGGGTGTCGGCCGCTTCGCCCTGTACGCTGCGGGTCGCCGAGGTCACGATGATCGGCGCGGTGCCCGAGACCTCGCGCACGCCGAGCGCGAGATACCGCAACATGCGCAGCGCTTCGGGCTGCAGCGCGCGCCCGGCGCTTGGTGCCGCCGCCAGCGCACGCGACGGCCGCAGCGCCGTGCCGCTCACGACCGCCAGCGCGTCGCTGCGCAGTGCACCATCATCAGCGAACACGGGCGTCGACGCCGCCGGCCGCAGCACCCGCTCGCCCGCCGGGCTGCCCTGCAGCACCGCCTGTGCAGCGAGCTTCTTCGGATCCTCGCGGTAGAGCGACATGATGGCCTTGGCCGCGCCGATGCGCCACAGGTAGGTCGAGGAGTCGTCGCCGAGCGAGGCCAACACGCGCCAGGCGGCCGCGTGGCGCACCGGCGTCGAATCGAAGAAGAGCTGCGCGTAGGGGATCTCGTTCGACCCATAGGCCTTGAGCGCCCGCTGCAGGTTGCCGACGCCCATGTGGTAGCTCTCGATCGCAAGATCGTCGCGTCCGAGTTGCCCCTGGGCGAACTCCAAGTAGCGCGTCGTCGCCTCCAAGGACTTGCGTGCATCGAAGCGCTCGTCCACACGCCGCCGCTGGGCCTTCAGCCGCGCGATCCGCGAGAACGACGTCGACCGTCCGATCCGGCGCGTGATCCGCTCCGACGCCGCCACGTCGACCTTCAACCCCAACAACCCGGTCGCGGTCTGGGCGAGGATCTGGGTCAGGCCGACGGCCGACCGCAGATCGTCAGAGGCCGCCACATCTGGCCGGCCGGCGCTCTCCAAGAAGACGATCGCCTCGAGCGTGTCCGGATCCTGATGGGCGCGCTCGGCGACATCCTCGACCATCGGTCGCAAGCGCTGCACGCGCTGCGCGGTGGCCAGCACGCCGCCCGGGCTCTTGGCGTAGAGCACGTGGCTGAGGCCCGCGGCGGCGCGGGCCTCGAAGGCGGCGCGCCGGTCGGCGTCGTAGGCGAAGGGGTCGCTGGTGGTGTCGGTCGTCCCGCGGCCCGGAGCCAGCACGCGCGGGCCCGCCGGCTCGCCGCTGCGACCCAGCACCACGATGATGGCCCCCGCCAGGACGACGACCAGCGCAAGCAGCGCGAATCGACGCGACGAGCTTTTCACTCCCGATCGCGCCGCGCGCGTCGCCTGCGCTCGCCGTGGTCGCATCGTCCGGGCACCGTGGCACATTCGCGAGCCGTGCGCGTCCTGCGTGACATCCCGGCCACATCTGTCTCGCTCGACGATGACCTGCTGATCCAGGGCGAGAACCTGGCGATCCTGCCGCTGCTGCCCGACGGCGCGTTCGACACGATCTACATCGATCCGCCGTTCAACACCGGGCGCGCGCAGGCCCGGTCGAGCCTGCGCGCCGTCGCCGATCCGGCCGGTGAGCGCACCGGTTTCGCCGGCCGCCGCTACCGCACCGAGCAGGTGCTCGGGCCGAGCATGGCCTACGCGGACTCCTTCGACGACCTGCCCGGCTACCTCGCGCCGCGACTCGTCGAGGCGCGCCGGCTCCTCGCCGATCACGGCACGCTCTACGTCCACCTCGACCCTCGCGAGAGCCACTACGTCAAGGTGCTCCTCGACGAGATCTTCGGCCGCGCGAGCTTCCTCAACGAGCTGATCTGGGCCTATGACTACGGCGCCAAGGCGCGCTCGCGCTGGCCCTCCAAGCACGACGTGATCCTCGTCTACGTCAAGGATCCTCAGCGCTATTGGTTCGACGACGCCGAGGTCGACCGCGAGCCCTACATGTCGCCCGGCCTCGTCACGCCCGAGCAGCGGGCGCGCGGCAAGCGGCCGACCGACGTGTGGTGGCACACGATCGTCCCGACGAGCGGGAGCGAGCGAACTGGCTATCCGACCCAGAAGCCGCTCGGTGTCGTGCGGCGGATGGTCGCGGCCTCCTCGAAGCCGGGCGGATGGTGCCTGGACTTCTTCGCGGGCTCGGGGACGCTCGGCGCCGCGGCACAGGAGCTTGGGCGGCGCTTCGTGTTGGTCGACGCGTCGACCGATGCGATCGACGTCTGCGAGCGGCGCCTGGGCGGCGCTACGCCGGGGTCGCAGACACCAGCCGCGCGCTGACGACGATCCGCTTGGCGGCGCTGTACAGCGGGTGGCAGGCGGTGAGCACGAGGCGTCGGGTGCCGGCGTGGGAGACGAGCGCCGACGCGTCGCTCGGGGTGGTGATCCGCGAGCCGGTCACCTTGTAGGTGAACCGGCCGTAGGGCATCCGCAGGATGATGCGCGAGCCAGGCGAGAGCTCGTCGACGCGACGGAAGGGCGCGCCGTAGGTGGTGCGATGGCCGGCGAGGCCGACGGTCCCATACAGGCCGGGCAGCACCGTGCCGCGATAGTGGCCGGGGCCCTTCTTAAGGGCATTGTGAACGGTCGACTCCACGAAGACGGTCTTCAGGCCGATCCGCGGGATGTCGACCGAGCCGAGCGCCGAGCCGTCCGGGCGCTTGGCGCGCAGGAGCGTCAGCGCCTGGCGCCGCATGCGCGCGGCGGAGCTTTCGCGGGCCACCTTCGGCGCGGCGGCGAGCGTGCGCTGCAGGCCCTGTAGGTCGGTGCGCAACGCCGCCTGATCGTGGGACTGCTGCAGCGCGGTGATCGGCTCCTGCCAGACGATGGTCAGGATGCCGTCGGCCAGCAGCGCGACGCCGATGACCAGACCGGCGAGGAGCAGGACGCGCCGCAGCGCCCGCAGGCGCGTGCGGTCATCGGACCCGCCCACGCCCGCGGCGAGCGCCGGAGCAGCCGTCGCGCCATCGAGCCGCGCCTGCAACTCAGCCAGACGGGCGCGGAGGTCCATCGTGTCCGCTGCCGCCATCGAGGCGACGTCGGCCAGCGTGCGCTCCGCCGTGCGGCGGCGCGTCTCGGCCAGGTCGAGCGCCGTACTGAGGCGCTCGACCTCCCGCTGCAGGTCGGCGACCGACGTGCGCCGCGCCCCGATGGGCGTGACGCGGTCGTCGCCGGGTGGGTGGGCCCCTACGGGCCCAGGGGTCACGAGTTCTGCGAGCTCCGGCGGCGGTCGCGCACGAGCAGCGTGGCGGTACCGCCGGCGAGGCCGAGGCCCAGGGCGATCAGCAACAGCGGCTCGCCGCCGGTGAACGCGAGGTTGCTAGGCGCCGACTGGGCTGCGACCGACGGGGCGACGGAGTTCTCCTCCTGGCCCGCGGTGGCCGGAGCGGTCGTCTGCGTTGGCGCGACCGTCTTTGCCTTGGTCGTCGACGTGTTGGTGTAACCGGAGAGCGACTCGTCGGTCGAGGTTTGGGTGGTGCTCTGGGCGGAGGCGATCCCGGCAGCAAAGAGCATGCCGGCGACCATCACGGCCAAAGCGAAGCGGAAGCGCACGATCGAAGTCCCTTGGTTCGGATCGGATTGACGTCTGATCATCGTAACCACCTTTCTCGGCATTGCACCCCCGCGTGGGTGATTGCTGCATGGCCGCTTGCCGGCATGTGGCGCGCTCGGACTCGGCCTAGTCCGTGTGAAAGGGTGCGGTCAGCCATGGCCGCACCCGCTTCAGACCGCTCCTACGACGTCGCCCTGCTCGGCGCGACGGGCTTCACCGGCGCGCTGACCGCCGTCGAGCTCGCCGGCCGCGCGCCGGCCGACCTGCGCTGGGCCTTGGCCGGACGCAACCACGACAAGCTGGCGGCGGTGCGCGACCGCGTCACCGCGGCGCACCCGGATGCGCCGGTGCCCGAGCTGGTGATCGCCGACACCGAGGATCCGGCGTCGCTCGCTGGCCTCGCGCGCGCCACGCGCGTGCTGACCAGCACCGTCGGGCCCTACATCGTCCACGGCGATCCGGTCGTGGCCGCATGCGCCGCGGCCGGCACCGACTACCTCGATCTCACCGGCGAGCCCGAGTTCGTCGACCGCAGCTACGTCGCCCACCACGCGGCCGCGGTCGCCTCGGGCGCGCGGCTGGTCCACGCCTGCGGCTTTGACTCGATCCCGCACGATCTCGGCGTGCAGTTCGCCGTCGAACAGCTGCCGGAGGGCGTGCCGTTGAAGCTGCGCGGCTACCTGCGCGCCGGCGGGCGCTTCAGCGGCGGGACGTTCGCCTCGGCGATGACGGGCTTCTCGCGCGTGCGCCAGAACGTGTCGGCCGCACGCGCCCGGCGGCGTGCTGAACCGACGGTGACCGACGGCCGGAACGTCCGTGTGGAAGAGCCCGGCACGCCGCATCGGGCGCTCGACGCCTGGGCCGTCCCGCTGCCGACGATCGACCCGCAGATCATCGGCCGCTCGGCGCGTGCGCTGCCGCGCTACGGCCCAAGCTTCTCCTACGGCCACTACGCCGCGGTCAAGCGGCTGCCGATCGCCGTGGGCGGCGTGGGTGGCGTTCTCGGCCTCGTCGCCGCGGCGCAGATCGGACCGTTGCGCCGTGCGCTGCTCGCCCGTGTTCCGCAGGGCGAGGGCCCGTCGGAGCGCCAGATGGACGCCGGTTGGTTCTCGCTGCGCATCGTCGGAGAAGGCGGCGGCCAGCGCGTGGTCTGCGAGGTCAGCGGCGGCGATCCCGGCTATCGCGAGACCTCGCGGATGCTCGCCGACGCAACGCTCTGCCTTGCGTTTGACGACCTGCCGGCCACGGCCGGTCAGGTGACCACGGCGCAGGCGATGGGGCCGGCGCTGCGCGCGCGGCTGCAGGCGTCGGGGATCCTCTTCGCGCTGGTGGACTAGCGGCCTGGAGTCGACGGGGGGAACGCAGCCTCCTCCAGGCGGTCGTCGCCGAAGAGCAGGCGGCCGTCAGGTAGGGCGAGCGTGGGGACGCCGCGGACGCCGACCGCGATGGCCGCGTCGGTGGCGGCGCGAAGTTGGCTCTTGACGTCGGGGTCGGCGATGCCTTCCGCCAGCTCTGCCGCGGGAAGTCCGGCGCGGTCGGCGATGTCGGTGAGCACCGCGAGGTCGCCGAGGTCGGCGCCCTCGGCGAACGCCGCGCGGAAGGCGATGCGCGCGAAGGTGTCGCCGGCGCCGTGCGCCTGCTGGGCCCAGACGATGGCGCGCATCGCTTGCAGCGTGTTCGGCGGCCAACCTGGTGGCCACTGGATCGGCGGCAGGCCGTGGCGCACGGCGCGTGCTTCGATCTCGGCTTGGTTGACGGCGCGTGCCTCGGTGTGGCCCCAGCTGCCGTGGCCGCGGTGGTTGAAGATCGCGCCGGCGAGGACGGGTTGCAGGCGCGGCGCGGTGCCGACGACGGCAGTGGCGCGTTCGACGGAGAGGTAGGCGTAGGGCGAGCCGAGGTCGTAGTAGAGCGTGGCCATGATGTCGAGCAAGATAGCTGAACGACCAGCAAGTTACGACCGGCATGGTGGATAACCTGCTCTGTCCATGCCGTCCGAGCCCCGCCGTCGTGATGCCGACCGCAGCCGCGCCCTGCTGCTCGACGTGGCCGAGCGCCAGTTCAGCGACCACGGCTTCGACGGCGTCAGCCTCCAGGAGATCGGCGAGGCGGCCGGGCTGTCGCGCGGGACGCCGAGCTACTTCTTCGGCAACAAAGAGGGGCTCTACAGCGCCGTCCTCGATCGCGTCTTCGCCGGGCGCGACGAGGCGACGCGCGCGGCGTTCGCGCCGTTGGCGGCCTGGGCGGAGGATCGCGCCGGCGACGACGCCGGCCTGCGCCGCGCGCTCGGGCGCGCGGTCACCGACTACCTGGCGTTCCTCGTCGGCCGGCCGGCGTTCGTGCGGCTGATCGGATGGGAGGACCTAGCCGGCGGTGCCCGCCTGCGCGATACGCGGCCGACGGCGTCGGCGGTGATGACAGAGGCCTTCGCCGCTATCCGTCGCGCCGGCCGCCGCCGCGGCACCGCGCCGTTTGCGGTCGACGACGCCGTCCTGCTCTTCGTCGCCCTGACGTTCTCGCTGCGCGCCAACCACGACACCTTCCTGGCCGGCATGGGCCGCGACCTCACCGACCCCGCGACACAGCGCCGCCACGTCAAGTTGGTGGTCGACCAGTTGACGCACCTCGTGGCGCGCCCACGCTGAAGGGCGGGCGCCGCGAGTGCGCCGACGGCTACGGATCGAAGGCGCGGACGACGGGCACCGCTACTCCGGAGCCGAGGATGCCGGCGCCGACTGGCCCCAGCAGCGCCCCTCCCGCTCCGGCGCCACCGACGACGACCCATTTTGCCGCGGCCCTGGCCAGCAAGGTGCCGGTGAGCGCTGGGGGTGCTGCGCTCTGGCGGATCACGACGCTCACCATCTCGTCACGCAAGCGGCGTCCGTACTCAAGGACCGCGGCGCCTGCGTCCCGGAACGCATCCAGCGGAAGATGCAGCTTCGAGACCATCCACGAGTGCGACTGCAAGAACGCCCACTCGTCAGCGAAGGTCGCGGCGATGGGGCCGCCGGTTTCGAGCAGTGTGAGCATGACCTCCTGGTCTTGGATCTCGAGATCGCCCTGCTCGAAGCTGAACGTCGGCGTCGCTCGCAACAGCTGTGCCAGCAGGGCCCGGCGTTCTTCGAGGCCTTCCACGTCTTCCGGCGCAACGAGTATCAGCAGCTCCGCGACTGGCGCACCCGAGCTCAACCAAGCCATGAACGTCGCGGGGACGATGACGCCGCGCGAGGCGTGGGCGCCTTCCTCCTCGATCCAGGCGGTGCCCTCGGCCGAGAGGATGAAGGACGGGTCGAGCATCACGAGGGCGGAGTCAGATGTGTGCATCGTTGACCAACCCTAACCAGGTCCGTTGGTGCTACGCAAACGGCGACGGGTGCGCCTTCAGCCCAACCTCGCGCGGGCAGCAGCCACCGCGGCGCGGGCGTTGGCGACCAGTTGTCGCGTCAGCTCGCCGGCCGGCAGCTCTGGCGCCAGCGCGTGGACCTGGCCCGCCCAGAGGTTGATGAGGTCGGCGTCGCCGGCGGCGCGGCCATGGGCGCGCAGTGGCCCGGTGAGGTGGTGGATCTCCGGATAGGCGCGGGGCGCCGCAGCGGACTGCTCGGTCAGCAGGCGGTTGACGATGCCGCGTGCGGTCCGGCCGGTGAACGCTCGGGTGAGGGCGGTCGGCGCATTGGTGGCGGTGGCGGCGCGCTGGGCCTCCGAGGTTCCTGCCTCGGGCGTGCGCAGGTAGGCGCTGCCGACCTGCGCGGCGGCCGCGCCGGCGACCAGGGCGGCGCCGATCGCCGCACCGGTGGTCAGCCCACCGGTCGCGACCAGCGGGAGGTCGACGGCCGCGCCGATCAGCTGCAGCGCGGCGAGCAGCGTCAGATCTGACGCGCTCTCGTCGTCGACGAACACGCCGCGGTGGCCGCCGGCCTCGAGGCCCTGGACGATGAGCGCGTCGGGCGACAACACGGCGGCAGCGCGCGCCTCGGTGGGCGACGTCACGGTGATCCACACCTCCGCGCCCGCGGCATGCAGGCGCTCGACGGCGTCACGTGGCGGAAGGCCGAAGGTGAACGACACGACCGCCACAGGGTCGGCGATCAAGGCCTCCATCTTGGCCGCGAGATGGTCGTCCTCGAAGCGCGGCTCGCCCAGCTCCACCCCGGCCCGCGCCGCCTCGCCGGCCAGCCGCGCGGCGTAGGCGGCGATCGCTTCCGCGTCGCCCGGTGCGGCACCAAGCAGCGCGAAGGCATTGACGCCGATCGGCCGGTCGGTGAGCGCACGCGTGGCCGCGATGTCCTCACGCAACGCCGCAACCGTCTTGTAGCCGGCGCCGAGAAACCCGAGGCCGCCCGCTTCGCTGACCGCCGCGGCCAGTGCCGGCGTCGTCGGCCCGCCGGCCATCGGCGCGCCGACGATCGGCAACGGCAAGGCCTCCAACAACGCGGACGTCATCCGACGAGCTCCGCGATCCGCCGCTCGAGCAGCCGCCGCTCGGCGTCGTCGTGGACGAGCGTCAACGCGCGCTCGTAGGCCGCGCGCGCCTCGTCGGTGCGCTCCAGGCGGCGCAACAGCTCGCCACGCGTCGCGTGCAAGTAGTGATAGTCCTCGAGCGTCAAGCCGTCCACGATCGCCAATCCTTCCTCAGGACCGTCGGCCTCGGCAACCGCGACGGCGCGGCTCAACTGGACCACCGGCGAGTCGGTCACGCGCGCCAGCTCTCCGTACAGCGCCGCGATCTGCGCCCAGTCGCGCGGCTCGTCGGCGTGAAGCGAGGCGATCGCCGCCTGCACGACGTAGGGCCCTCGGCCCTGCAGCGCGAGCGCGCGTTCGAGCGTGGCGCGCCCCCGCTCGATCTCCCGGGTGTCCCAGGCCGCTCGGTCCTGGTCTTCGAGCAGGACGAGCTCGCCGTCTTTGAGCCGTGCGTCGCGGCGCGCATCGTGCAGGAGCATCAGCGCGAGCAGGCCCTGCACCTCGGGCTCGTCCGGCATCAGCTCAGCAAGCGCGCGGCCAAGCCTGATCGCCTCGGCTGCGAGCTCGCCGCGTCCGCCGTAGCCCTCGTTGAAGATCAGGTAGACGACCGCGAGCACTGCCACCAACCGGTCGGGGAGAAGGTGCGCGGCCGGGATCCGGAACGGGATGCCGGCGGTCGCGATCTTGCGCTTGGCACGCACGAGCCGCTGGGCCATCGTCGGCTCCGGGACGAGGAAGGCGCGCGCGATCTCATCGGTCGTGAGCCCGCCGAGCGTCCGCAAGGTGAGGGCGACCTGCGCATCGGTCGCGAGCGCTGGGTGGCAACACGTGAAGACAAGCTCCAACCGTTCGTCGGGGAACACTGTCTCGTCCAGGTCGTCGTCCACGGGGAGCGGCACTTCGAGCAGGTGGGTCTTCGCGGTGAGCGTCCGGTCGCGGCGGATGCGGTCGATTGCGCGGTTGCGCGCGGTGACCACGAGCCACGCCCCCGGATTTGCGGGCACGCCGTCGCGCGGCCAACGCTCGGCCGCGATCGCGAACGCCTCCTGCGCGGCTTCCTCGGCGAGGTCGAAGTCGCCGAGGAAGCCGATCAGCGTGGCGACGACGCGTCCCCACTCGTCGCGGAAAACCTGCTCGAGCAGTGCTACATCTCCACCAGCGGACGCACCTCGACTGCCCCGCCCATGCGTGCGGCCGGGATGCGTGCCGCCATTGCGATCGCGTCGTCCAGGTTGTCGGCCTCGAAGAGGAAGAAGCCCCCGAGCCCTTCCTTGGTCTCAGCGAACGGCCCGTCCGTCGTCAGGGTGCTGCCGTCAGCGACGCGCACGGTGGTCGCGGTGTCCGCCGGCCCGAGCTGCTCGCCGCCGAGGATTCCGGGGCTCTGGGCCACGGCGCCATACTCGCCGTAGACCGCCTTCTGCTCGTCCTCCGACAGGTTGTCCCAGTCGGCGTCTCTCGAGTAAATGAGGAGTGCGTACTTCACGGTCCCTCCTTTGAGAAGTGCATGTCGCCTTTACGACGAACGGGATCTGCCGAAATCGACAGGGTCACCGCAATCGCGAGAGAAATGTCAGCGCGCCCGCTTTGTCGAGCATGTCGTTGAGGTTCCCGCACTTGGGGCTCTGGACGCAGGAGGGGCAGCCGTCGCTGCACGGGCAGCCGCGGATCATCGAGGCGGTGTCGGTGACCCAGCCCTCGAACTGGTCGAAGCCGCGCTCGGTGATCCCGACGCCACCCGGGTGGCCGTCGTAGATGAACACCGTTGGGCGGCCGGTCTCCGGATGGATGTTGGTCGAGAGCCCGCCGATGTCCCAGCGGTCGCACATCGCCCAGAGCGGCAGGATCGCGATCATCGCGTGCTCTGCGGCGTGGAGCGTGCCCAGCAGCCTCGGCATCTCGTCGACCTCGGCGAGGTGGTGCGGGTCGGGCAGGTACCAGATCGCCTCGGTCTCGAAGCTCGTCTCGGGCAGGTCGAGCTCGACGGTCTCGAACGTGGACTGGTCGCGGATCGACTTCTTCTGATACGCGACGACTCGTTCCGTGACGGAGATGCGGC
>NZ_DASYJG010000099.1:0-60150 GCF_035996765.1 Baekduia sp. | reverse complement strand
CGGCCCGCACAGACCATCTGCACGGCCTCGCGTCGGAAATCATCGGGGTAAGAAGGTCGCGTTCTCGGCATCGACAGACACATCCTTTCGCGGCACAGCCGCGCAAGCCCTCACATGTCCGTCAAACGGGGTCCACTCCATCGCGCCAATCGCGCCGGATGGCCCTGACGCGCTCCCTTACGCGGCATGGGCACTCGCGGATGAGATGGGCTGGGCGAAGACCTATGACGCCAACTATGTGGCCCTCGCCCGGCTGCGTGACTGCCGCTTGGTGACGCTCGACGCGCGGCTCAGACGCGGCACAGGCCGGTTGGGCTTGGTCGTCGGACCGACCGAGTTGTAGTCATCGAGCGTCCGCCCTTGGAGGACGCTTGCGACATTGCTGTGTCCCGGGACCGCTGCCCTGGCCCACTCGTGCGGAAGGCCCGCTTTGCGGGCCTTCTGTCGTTAAAGGCGGTGCGCATCCCGCGAGCAGGCTGGCCGCACTGATGGCAGATGCCTCACTGCGGACTATTCCCGCGTGGGCTTCTTGTGGTTGACTGGCTCTGCCGCTCGCGACGGCAGCACAGAGAACCCCGGAGGTCGACCCAGCGGTGCTCGCTGGCAGACGCCTCCGGGGCTCTCGCCCTTGCGCCTCACCCATCGTGAGGCGCTCTAGGTTCGACGATAAGCCACTTCGGCTTTTTGCGCGCTCTGAATTCTGCGCGGTCGGCCGACGCTGTTCGTATTCGTCCGAATGGGCGTATTAGCCATCGAACGGGAGCTTACGCCTGATCAGGCGTAGACGTCTACGGGGTCGGCCTAGCAGTGTGGCTGAGGCTTGCTCGGCGACAACATCAAAGCTGCTCGTAAGGCCGCTGGGCTGAGCCAACAGGGAGCTGCAAATGCCAGCGGAACGGGTCTTGCGCATTACGGCCGAGTTGAGCGTGGCGAGATCGATCCCCAAGTCGGGACGCTCGTTCGCATCGCTGCTGGTCTTGGCGTTTCAGCCGCTTATCTGCTGCGCGGCATCGACGTGAAACCCAGGGAGACACCTGCTCGTCCCCGGGAGCACCAGGCCGAGTGACGTCGAGTTCACACCACGTCGATGTCCGCCGGCCATGACATTGGGAAGAGCTCCCTATACGGCCGCGCCTCGTCGATGACGCGCGCGACGGACGGCCGGTTGACGAGCTCGCGATAGTAGCGGTTGATGTTGGGGTGGTTGGTCTCGTCCCAGCGGTGGATGGCGCGGGCGTAGAAGAGCGCGGGCGCGGCCGCGCAGTCGGCGACCGTGAACGTGGCGCCCGCGGTCCAGGGAATGCGGGCGAGTTGGGCGTCGAGCACCGGGTAGGCGGTGTCGAGGGTGCGACGGGCCTCGGCGACGCCTTCGGGGTCCTCGCCGCCCTCGGGTCGCAGGTTGTCGCCGACGATCTTCTGCATCGGGTTCGCGACGTACTGGTCGTGGAAGCGATCCCAGAGACGGGCTTGCAGGGCGTCGGCCGCGTTCGCGGGGACCAGCGCGCCGTCTGCCAGCGCATCGAGGTACTCGATGATCGTCGTTGACTCCGGCAGCACCATCCCGGCGGTCTCGTCGACCAACACCGGGATCTTGGCCAGCGGCCAGATCTTCGCCAGCTCCTGGCGTGAGGCCTCGTCGGTGACGACGTGGCGCTCGAACGGGAGCTCCAGCTCGTAGAGCGCGATCAGCGGCTTCCAGCAGTAGGCGGCGAACGGGTGCTCGTGGAGGATCAGGTGATTGGTCATGTGAGGGAGTCGAAGCCGGGCGCGCGTTCTCGACATCCATCGCGCGACTAAGGGGTCTGCCTTACCCACTAAGGCCCACCGTCCGTCAACGCACACCCTTCGCCCGATGTGGAGCATCGCCCTCAGGGCCACCATGCTCCTATGACTTCCACCAGCACGATCATCCTCCAGCAGGCGACCGCCGCGCAAGACGCGGCGTTGCGCGAGCTGTCGCAGCTGGACTCCGCCCGCACGGTCTCGCGGCCGGCGCTCATGGCGGTCGTCGACGACCGGCTGCTCGCGGCGATCTCGCTGCGCGACGGCCGCGTCGTGGCCGATCCGTTCGCTGAGACCGAGGCCGCCGTTGCGCTGCTGCGGGTGCGCGCCTCGGCGTTGCAGACGACGCCGCGGCGCCGCTCACGACGCGGACCGCGCCTGGCGCTGCGCCCGCGCCCGGCGGTCTAACCGCCCACGCCGGTTGTTCGTATGGAGGTGCTCCCCACGAGCACCTCGCTACGAATGGCCCGCGCGGGACCGCGCGAGCGCCAAGCGCTCCGCGGCGCCCGCGGCCTCGCGCTGCAACTCGGCCAGCCGGCGCGCGTCGCCCCGGCCCGCGTAGAGCTTCTGCTGATAAAGCGCGACGCGTTCGGCGGTATGCCGAACCTCGGCGCTCAACTCCACCATGCTCGGCTCCCGAGGAGCCATGAGGCGACTACCTCGTCGGCGTCGCGGCGCGCCGCGCCCGCTCGGCCAGCGCGTCACGCAGGTCGCCGAGCTCGGCCTGGCGGCGCAGCAGCGCCATCCGCTGCTGGGAGTTGAGCTTGGGGGAGTCCAGCCGCTGCGAGACCGTCTCCATCTGGCGGAGGATCTGCGTGCGCGTTCCGGAGGCGGTCATCCCCCTAGCTTAGACCCCTGGGGAAACCGCATCGGCCGAGGGCTGGCAGGCGTGGCCCAGCGCGAACAGGAGCCGCTCCCCACGATCGCCGATCTCCTCGTCCTCATCGAAGACGACGAGCAGCCGGTGCTCGCGGCAGAACTCCAACGGAACGCCGGAGAAACGGCGCATCCGGCGGCCGATCTCATAGCCCGACAGACCGGTTCCGCGCACATCGATGAGCACGCGGGCCTCACCGCGGCGCGCGCCCGTGCGGGCGGCGGCCTCTTCGAGGACCGATAGCCCGGGCAGTTGACTGATGCGAGAACGCAAGAGCGCGAGGGAGGCCGCGCGGCCGCCGATGCTGAAACGCGGCGGAGAGCCGGCAACGTGGGGGAAGGAGGTCATGCCCTCAGGGCGTGACTCCTTTGCGAACAATGGTGGATGCGGCGGCACGGTCGATGAACGACGGCCGCCAAACCTCCTCAAACCAGCCTTGCGGCCCGTCCTTCGAGGTATCGCTGCTCGGGCAGGCTCGTCGTCCGCCGCGCCGCCTCGCGGTACGCATCACGCGCCACAGCCTCCTCGCCGGCCAACTCCAGCAGGTGCGCGCGGACCGCGATGAGCCGATGGCTCTCGGCCAACGACCCATCGAGCGACGCCAGCAAGGCCAGTCCAGCCTGCGGCCCGTCGACCATCGCCACCGCGACCGCGAGGTTGAGCGTCACCATCGGGTTGGGCGCGACGCGCTCCAACACGCGATAGAGCGCCACGATCTGCGGCCAGTCGGTGTCGTCGGCATCGGCCGCCTCGGCGTGCACGGCGGCGATTGCGGCCTGCACCTGGTACGGGCCCAGCGGCGCGCGGCCCAGCGCATCGGTCACCAGCGCCACACCCTCGGCGATCTCGCCGGCGTTCCAACGGCCACGATCCTGCTCGGCCAACGGCACGAGCGATCCGTCGGCAGCCGTGCGCGCCGCCCGCCGTGCATCGGTCAGCAGCATAAGCCCGAGCAGCCCCTCGACCTCGCCGTCATCAGGAAGCAACCCCCGCACCGCGCGCGTCAGCCGGATCGCCTCGGCGGTCAGATCCGCGCGCGCGAGCTCCGGCCCCGAGCTCGCCGTGTAGCCCTCGTTGAAGATGAGGTACAGGACGTGCAGCACGGTCCGCAGCCGTTCCTCGCGCTCGGCGCTCGCCGGAGCCATCGAGAAGTCGGTGCCCGTCGCCCGGATCCGCGACTTCGCGCGGCTGATGCGCTGGGCCATCGTCGCCTCGGGCACCAGGAACGCGCTGGCGATCTCGGCCGTCGTCAGCCCGCCGACCGCCCGCAGCGTCAGCGCGAGCTGCGACGGCGGCGAGAGCTCCGGATGGCAGCAGTGCAGCAGCAGCGTCAGCGTGTCGTCCTCGCCGGCCGCGGCGTCGGCACCGGCATCGAGTGCCGCGAGCTCCACGTCAGCCCCCGGCGCCACCCGCGCGTCAGCCGGCTCGGCCGCCAGCGCGCTGTCCTCGCGCGCACGCCGCGCGCTGTCGCTGCGCCACGCGTCGGTCAGCCGCCGGCCGGCGACCGTCAGCAACCACGCCCGCGGGTTGTCCGGGACGCCCTCGGAAGGCCATTGCGCTGCCGCCGCGATCAGCGCCTCCTGGACCGCGTCCTCACACGCGTCGAACTGCCCGTGGCGGCGGACGAGCGCGCCGAGGACCTGCGGCGCGAGCGCGCGCAGCCGATCCTCGACGCCGGCGGCCGTGCTCACATCTCGGCCCCGTCGGGGCTCATCAGCGGCCGCACCTCCAGCGGGGAGAAGCGCGAGCTCGGCCAGCGCAGGGCGATCTCGGCCGCGCGCTCGGGCGTCTCGCACTCGAGCATCAGGTAGCCGCCGAGGTGCTCCTTGGCCTCGGCGTACGGGCCGTCGGTGATCGCCGGCACGCCGCCGGCCAGCCGAATCGTCTTGGTGTTCGACGGGTCGGCGAGCGCCTCGCCGCCGATCAGCTCGCCCGAGTCGGTGATCTCCTTCATGATCGCCTCGACGTCGGCCATCAGCTCAGCGCCCTCTTCGCTGAAGAAGCGCTCGCGGGTCTGGGCGTTGTCGTAGATCAGGACCATGTACTTCATGTCGTGACTCCCGTTTGTCGTGGCACCGCGGTGGCGCCGTTCACTGCGAGGTCGGAGCCGAGGATCCGTTCTCGACATCATCGCGCTCGCGACCAGTACCTGACCGTCCGGCAGAACCTCGTGCGCCGCACGCAATCGGCCAGTACCGTCACCGCGGTGAAGGTCGAACACCGGTCCCTGCTGCTGTCGCTGCTCTCGTGGGAGACGCTGCGCTACGCCGTCAGCGGGTCGTTCTCGACGTTCGCCTACATCGCGCTCACGTTGATCGTCTCAGGCCCGCTCGACGTGCCGATCCAGATCGCGATCCCGGTCTCTTACGCCACAGCGCTGGTGCTGAACTTCACGCTGCAGCGCCACTTCGTTTTCCCGACCGATGACGGCTTCGCGCTGGAGCGGGGCGCCCAGCTGCGTCGCTACGTCTCGGCTGTGCTGGTGCAATACGGGATCACCGCGACGTCGACGGCGGTGCTGCCGCGCCTCTTCGGTGTGCCCGAGGGCGACGTCTACGTGGTCACGGTGCTGGTGCTGGCCGTGCTCGCGTTCCTCACGCTTCGGTCGCTCGTGTTCCACCCAGCTGAGGGATGAGGGCGGCCTCGGCGGCAGGGTCGACGCCGTCGCGGTGGCGCATGGCCAGCAGCCAGCGTCCGAAGGCGTACAGGTAGTCGCCGAGCACGCGGTCATACAGCGGCGCCATGTTGATCCAGATCAGCGCATCGACCGTTCCGATCGCGCGCAGGTCGAAGTCCCGTTCGGCGCACCAGACCCAGAGCGCGGCGCGGCCGTCGGCGCGCAGCGCCGTGTCCGGATGGCCAATCGCCAGCGCGCCGTCGGCGTGGTCGACGCGCTCGAACGTGCGCGCGTGCATCACCGACTCCGGCAGCTCGAGCGAGTGCAGGAGCTTGGCGAGGTCGTAGAGCTGGTCGCCGCGGTCGGCGAGGCCGCCGAACTCGTCGCGCCAGTCGATCAGGCGGTAGCCGCCGTCGCCGGCGATGATGTTGCCCTCGTGCAGGTCGCCGTGAAAGACGGTCGGGATCGCGGCGGCGACCATGCCGTCGAGCTCGCGCTCCAGCGCCTCGGCGACGGTGGCGGTCGGCACGCCGTTGATCTCGGTGCCGCTCGACGGCTCGGCGGTGTCGCGGTCGTCGAGGTAGGCGCTCAGGCGTGCGAGCGTCTTGTCGCCGTAGAAGCGGCGGGCCGCGTCGCGGAAGGCCTGGCCGTCGGCCCGGTCGCGCCACAGGGCGGTCGAGACCCAGTCCAGGACGCCGACGACCTCGGGCCCGTCGAGGCGGTCGCAGAGCACCGAGCCGCGCGCCTTCTCATAGGCCAACCAGCCGGACGGCGACGCGACGATGGGCGGGATCGCGCCCGTCAGCTCGGCGGCGCGCGCGGTGCGGCGGTCGGCGCCCTGCGGATCGCGAAACCACTTCACGACGCGGTCGGGCAGCAGGTAGGTGACGTCGATCGCGGCGCGGCCCGCGGTGTCGTACTCGGCAAACGCGCGCCGGGCGGCCGCGTAGGTCTCGGTCGTGCCGGCGTCGGTCCAGTCACAGGGCGCGCTGCGAACGCGCGCGCCCGCGTCGAGCAGCGCCTGGAAGCCCTGGGTGACCTGCAGTTCGCCGGAGACGACGCCGCGCCGCAGGCCCGCGAAGAACGTCGCCGGGTCTGCGATCCACGCGACGCCGTTGTAGGCCAGCCGCGACGGACCGGTCCGCTCCTGCAGGCCGCGCACGTCGCCGTCGGCGTCGGTCTCCAGCGTCAGGTAGGAGGTCGGGTCCTCGACCAGGGTCGCGCCCATCCACGTCTCGCCGGCCAGCGGCGGCATCGTGTGGACGATGCCGTCGGCGGCGGCCAGCGCGAACGGCTCGTCGGACCCGAGCGCTTCGGCGCACGCGAACACCGACAGACCCGGACCGGAGCCTGGGCCGTCGTAGTTGTCCACCGTGACGAACGTGATCTCGCGATCGGGATGGGCGAGGGCGACATAGGCGCGCAGCTGATCGGCGCGGTGGCCGACGGCCATGACGAAGCGCGCGTCGGACGGGAAGCTCTCGAGCACGTGGGTCAGCACGGCGCGGTTGCTCAGCGGTGCGAGCGCCTTGTGCAGCTCACCGTCGGCGAAGCCCATCCGCGTGCCGCGCCCGGCGGCGATGATGCAGACCAGCGGGCCGCTCACCAGATCTCCACCTCGGGTGCGAGCGCGCGCAACTGCTCGGTGATCTCCGCCGTGTAATGCGTGGCGCGCACGATCACCGCGGCGGGGCCGGCGTCGGCGATCACCGCGGGCGATCGCACGGTCAGCGGTGTGCCGTAGAGCCGCAGACCCTGCTTGGCCGGATCGTTGTCCAGGACGGCCGTCGCGCGCTGCGCCGGGAAGCCGCAGCCAACCAGGAACTGAGAGAAGACATGCGCGCCGAAGAGGTAGACGGGCCGGTCATAGGCCTCGGTCCGCGCCATCAACTCCTTGGCGTCGGCGCGCGCGGTCTCCACGAAGCGGACGAACGCACGGGTGCCGTCACCGGCGTCGGGCGGCGGCCCAGCGGCGCCCGGCTCGGTGTCGGGCCGGGCCTCCACGAAGAAGCTGTGGTGCTCGAAGCGCTGGGGCTCGATCACCGTGTACCCGGCGTCGCGGAGCATCCACACCAACAACTCGATGCTGAAGAAGTAGGTGTGCTCGAAGTTCAGCGCGTTGGCGCCCGACTGAGCCAGCAGCGAGGCGAGGTCGGGGACCGACAGCAACATCGGCGCGTCGCGGCGGGCCTGCTCGCGGATCCCGCGCAAGAACGCGCGTGGCTCGTAGAGGTGCTCCAGCAGGTGGCTGTGGACGACCGCGTCGGCCTCGGCGACCACGCCGTCGACCTCCTCGACGTAGGCGGCGACGAGGTTGATCGGCGGCTGTGGCGTGAACGTCGGGTTGGGCTCCACGACGGTCCACGACGCGACGTCGTGCTCGGCGACGTACTCCCGGGCCAGCGCGCCTGAGGCGCCACCGATCTCGACGACGTTCTGCGGCGCGCGCGCTGCGACGAACTCCGCGAGCGCTGTGTGGTGGCGGGCCCAAACGCCGCCGACCGCGCCGTTGTGCTGGGTCTGGTAGACGAGGTCCAACGGCGCGAGCGCCGCGAGCTGCACGCTGCCGCAGCGCCCGCAGGTCGCCCAGCGCTGGTCGAAGAACGCGTCGTCCTGCGCCGGCTGGTCGGTGCAGCCCATGTGCACCGGGACGCCGGCGATCTCCAGGAGTGGATCCAGACCATCCGCGCCGCAGGCCGCACAGCGAAGTCGCTCTTGGAGGGGGACCACCGCTGCCGCGCCGGTCGCCTGCGCACCGCTCACGGACCCGGCACCATGATGCGCTCGTGCTCAGCATCGGGCGGGACCGCGCGCGGTCCGGCGACGTGGTCTTCAGGCAACAACCGGTATTCGGTCAGCCACGGATGCAGGACGAAGAAGCGGTCATACCAGAGGCGCGCGTACTCCTGAAACTGCAGCCGCGTCGTGAACCCGTACTTGCGGCGCATCCACTGAAAGCCCTCGTCGAAGACCTTGCGCGCGTTGACGTCGTAGGGGTCGGTGCGGATCAGATCGGCCCGCGTCTTGAGCAGCTCCGGGTCTTCGCTCAGCGCGCACGCGGTGCTCAGCGCCGTTGCGTAATCGTTGATGTAGCCCTTGACGATCAGCTCCGTGTCGGTGCCGTAGCTGCGGAAGTTCGAGCCGTCGAAGACCGGGCCGTTATCGGCCGTGCCCTGGTGGTCGATGATGCGATCGACGAACGAGCGGCGCAGCATCCACGCGTGGTGGTTGATGTGCCAGACGTAGCGCAATGAGTCGGGGCCGATCAGCTCGCGCTCGGGCCAGGTGTCGCCGCAGGGCGAGATGATCCCAACGCGCGGGTGCTCTTCCAGTTGATCGAGCAAACGGCTGACGACCGGGCCGTCGAAGTGGACCGTCGCACGCATGAGGAAGAGGTAGTCGTACTCGTGCAGGCGCCCGCCGTTGATGAGCTCGCGGATCCCGAGGTTGAAGCCGCGCGCCGGCCGCAGGCCCTCCTGCATCGCCTCCGGCCAGTTGGCCCAGGTGGTGTGGTGCTCTGACAGCTTGTCGCGGTCGGTCCCCGCCTCGATGACGTAGATGTCGGTGTCGTCGAGGTCGAACCGGCGGATGCCGCGCACGAGGCGGTCGACCGCCTCGGGCAGGTTGCGCGACAGGATGATGACGGCGACGCGGCGTCTCATGAGGGGACCACCCGGAAGGCTTGGAGGTGACGGAGCAGGCACGCCTTGATGCGCTTGCGCAGCGCGACGTCGAGCTCTCGCGAGGTCATGTGCACCCGTTGAATGAGATCCGCGCGGATGCGCAGGAACTCGGGTTCGGAGAAGACGTAGTGGCCGGCCCAGATCGCCCGATCGCGGTCGGTCGCGTCGGAGCCGTCGAGCTCCCACTTCTCCCACTTGCGGGTGTCGTAGGCGAGCGTGAGGAAGCGCTCGGCGAGGTCGCTTGCGCCACGCCCTTCCATGACCGACAACAAGCCCAGTGACTCCTCGACGCCGTACTCCGGCGCGATGTTCGCCGCGTGGATGCCCAGCAGTGGGTGCCACTGCAGGATCTCGTCGGGCAGGTAGTCGGTGTTGTGCTGGCGCAGGTGCGTGCCGAAGGCGTTGATCATGGCCATTAACTGCGGCAGGTGGATCTGCGAGGGCATCTGCTCGTCGATGCGATACGGCGCCGAGAGCGAGCCGACGTTGCGGCGCTCCATGACCTTGGTGCCGGTCTGGACGACGACGAACAGCGGCGCGGGCGTGCCCTGGCTCTCGCGCCGCTCGGCCA
The DNA here is from genome assembly GCF_035996765.1 of Baekduia sp. Lineage (NCBI taxonomy): Bacteria > Bacillati > Actinomycetota > Thermoleophilia > Solirubrobacterales > Baekduiaceae > Baekduia > Baekduia sp. Next base: position 50,620 of record NZ_DASYJG010000099.1, on the reverse strand, counting down.
GCGCCTCCAGCAGCTTGCGCGGCTGCTCGAGCCCCTCGGTGACGCTGCTCTGTTCCTCGTCGCCGACCTCGAAGGCGATCGCGTGGTCGCCGGCGACGGCCTGCTCCCAGCAGTCCTCATAGAGATCCAGCAGCCGCTGCTTGGGCACGTCAGGATCGGTTGCCGACGGGCAGACGCACGTGTCGATGTGCAGGAGGTCGAAGCCCGCGTCGAGGTCGGCGAAGAACGACATCCGCGCCTCCTCCATCGCTCGCTCGGGCGAGGTCTCGGCGCTGTTGTTGGTGCCCTGCCACGGGCCGCCGTGGTCACGGCAGATCACGACGCGGTTGCGGTGGTCGCGCGAGCGCACGCGCTCGGTCAGACCGTGTGGCGTGAGCCCCTCGACGTAGCCGCCGCCGAACTCCGCGGCGTCGATCTGCCGGCGGCTGGCGATGAGCATCAGCGAGACGTCGTGCTCCTGGGCGACCTCGACGGCGGCGTCGACGACATTAAGGCTCACCACCCCGACGCCGATCTGCGTGCTCGGCCAGGCGTTGGCCTGCGCGGCCATCGCGGCCAGCCGCGGGTTCTGGTTGGCACCTTCTGGAAGCTTGATCACACGATCCCCGCCCATTCGGTCCGGCCGAACTGCTCGACCAAGAGGTAGAAGCACGCCTCGGCGACCGCGCGGTCGCCTCCGCGTCGCTGCGTCACGTACGTCGCCGCCTCCCGCACCCCGGGGAGCGCGTCGGCCGTCGTGATCCCGACGCCGACCTCCCGCAGGACCGGGATGTCGGTGAAGCTGTCGCCCATGTAGGCGATGCGTTGAAGTGGCGTGCGCGCGCCCATCCACGCCAGCCGCCGGTCGCTGCTGACGAGCGTGAGCTCATGGCCCATGTCGCCGTCGATGCGCCGCTTGCTGATCGGGAAGCCGCGATGGTCGGCCGAGACGAACACGACCGGCGCGACGGCCGTCAGCAGCCGCAGCGCGTCGGCGTCGTCGGGGCCAAAGGACTTCGTCTGCTTGCCCTCGCGGCCGTAAGCGAAGCGCCCGTCGGTGAGCACGCCGTCGACGTCGAAGACGATCAGATCGATGGGAGTTGTGTCGTTCATCAATGCACGGCCCTGATCAGGTAATCCGCGTTGCGGGCGAGCTGGGGGAAGACATGGCTGCTGGCCAGCGGGATGACGGTCCAGGCGACGAGGACGCTGCCACCGGCCCATGCCGTCACGCGGTTGGGTGAACCTACGAAGGCCACGGCCGCGAAGCCGAGCAGGGCGTAGTAGGGGATCTCGATGAACCGGGTCAGGATCCAGGCGGTGATCTGGTCGGCGCCGGTGAAGTCGACCAGCGCGAAGGAGGCGACCAAGGTTGCCACGGTCACCAGGAACGCCGCCCGGCGCGGGCCGGGGTCTACTGTGGTCTCGCGTAGGCCGAGGGCCAGCCAGGTCGCCAGCGCGAGGATCGTCAGGAAGCCGTAGGCTGCCAGGAAGTAGGGAAAGCTCACGCAGTGACCCGTGAACTGACATTCCTGGCCGGTGAACGTCGGGAAGGCGATGGGGGTGGTCGTGATGTCGCGGGTCTGGAGCGTGCTCCCGTAGCCCGGCAGGATCGACGCAAGCGTCTCGCGAACCTGCCCGTGGGCGAAGCCGCCGACCAGGTTGTTGGACAACAGGAAGCCGACGCCAAGGGCGGCGAGCAAGACACCGACGCGTGGTGCCACGTGTGTGAGCTGCGGCAGCAGCGACGAGTCCGACCCCGACAGGGCCAGCAGCGTCGCCGCGACGATCGCGGCGGCGCTCCCGGCCAGCAGCACCCAGCCAAGGCTGTTCGGTGAGCTGACGTGGTGCAGGTCCCAGAAGACGAACGCGGGCGTCAGGACCGCGATCACGCCAAGCGCGGGGACGAGCCAGGTCCGGACGAGCCCGCGCAGCCGCGCCGGTCCGCGGCCGCGGAGCAGGTGCCAGGAGCCCGCGCAGACCAGCGCCACGCCGATGTAGGCCGTGCCGCTGATGGTCGTGAAGCCCAGCCCCGCGGTCGCCAGCACGATCGTGACCGCCGTCCGCGGCGACAGCCGGCCGATCAACAGGAGTGCCACCCACGGGCCGACGATCCCCATCAGGCGCCCGGGAAGCTCAAGCCACATCGCGGGGTTCTGCCCACCGATGAGCGAGACGTGGTCCCAGGGGTAGATCGTCGCCGAGGACGCGAGCACGGCGCCCATCGCCAGCGTGCCCGAAATCCGGGGGCGACGCACCGCGAAGCTGTGCACGATGCCGAAGACCAGCGCGGCGAAGGACGCGAGCGCGACGAACCCGGTCGCGTAGAAGGCGAACAGGTAGTCCTGGCTCTGGGTCGAGGTGAATATCAGCGGTGCATTGAACACCCACTCGTCAGACTGCTGGTCCCATTGCGCGAGGTGCGAGCCGAAGACCCCGCGCAGCTGCTCTCCGGCCGTGTTGAGGAAGGCCGTGATCGAGTCGGGCACCATGAAGTAGCGCCCCGCCTGGAGGCGATACACCCCGCAGAGCACCAGGATGCTGCTGATGATCGCCGCGGTCCGCAGTAGCTCACGTTGCCGGCCGGGGTCGCTGCGCAGGTCGGTAATGCCGACCGTCAGCGACCGGCGGTGCAGGAGCAGCGCGATGATCGGCAGCGTCACGAGGCTGATCCAGGCTGCCGTCACGAAGTACACCCCGGCGAACAGCACTTGCAGCGGCACCAGCACGATGAGGTATCCGGGCAGGAAGCCGGCGAGCACGCGGACCGTCCGCGGCCAGCCCTCCACGCCACGGATCGTCCCGACGAGCGTTGCGCCGATCGCCGTCACCGAGGTCAGGTAGACGATGGACGCGAGCAGCGTGAGGATGCGGAAGCGATCCTCGACGAAGGGGTTCCAGTCCGGGCTAACCCACCCGGCGACGTAGACCCCGCCGACCTCGTGCAGCATCGTGCCGTCGCCATGGATCTGGCGGAGCGCGCTGACGGACACGTCCGGCGCCTTGGCCACGATCACCGCCGCGAGCGCGAGCCCAGCGACCAGCACGGCGCCGGGCACCCATCCTCCCGGCACCCGCGGACGGGCGGTCTCAGCTGCGCGGTGAGGGGGTGCGAGCGTTGGTGCGCCGCTCACCGACCTCGCCCGTAGTCATCGTCGTACCGCGTGATGTCTTCGTCGCTGGGCGGAGAGGCGACTTCGAAGATGTAGGAGTCCTCGATGGCGTGGACGCGATGGACCACGGTCGGGGCGACGCGGTAGACCGCGCCGGCCGTGAACGTGTGCACCTCGAGCCCGTGGACGTCGGGCCCCATTGTGATCTCGACCGTGCCCTCCTCCACGCGCACCCACTCGCGCTTGAACTCGTGAGACTGCAGGCTCGTGCGGCTGCCCGCGCTGATGAAGATGCGCTTGACCACGAAGAGCTCGTTGCGCTCGAGGATCAGCTCGCTGCCCCAGGGCTTGTCGATGAGGACCGGCTCGGTGATCATGCGCCCGCTCCGGAGAAGGGGAGGACGACGGCGTCGGCAGCGTCCCGTCGCAGGATCCTGCGACGCCAGCCGAAGCGCAGCAGCATGCGCGTCAGCACGAGGCCGTAGCGGACGAGGCTGAAGCGCACGGAGGTCTCGGCGTCACGCCACTCCATCGGCACCTCGGCGATCGTCAGGTCGGGATCGCTGTGGAAGAGCAGGTTGAGCTGCGGATGGAACTGGTAGCCGCTGGTCAGCCGCTCCAGCGGCATGCGCTGCACGGCCTCGGTCCGCGCGAGCATGATGCCCGTCCCCGCGTCGGACATGCTCACGCCGCAGACGATGCGCGTGAAGCCGTTGAAGAAGCGGTTGGCCCAGCTGCGGACGAAGTTGTAGTCGCTGGTGTCGGCGCCGGCGACGAAGCGCGAGGCGAGCACGACGTCAGGCTCCGGGTCGCGGCCGAACATCTCGACCATGTCGAGGATCGTCCCGGCCGCCTCGCACTGAGCATCGCTGTGCATCACGGCGATGTAGGGGGCGATCACCTCGAGATGGCGGAAGCCGCGCTTGATGCTGCCGCCGTAGCCGAGGTTGGTCGGGTTCTCCAGCATCCGGATCCGCTTGGCCATCAAGGGCGATTCGGCGATCAACGCACGCACGACCTCCGGCGTCCCGTCGGTGCTGGCGTTGTCGATCACCAGAACCTCGTCGATGGCGCCCTCGGTCTCCTCCACCAGGGCACGCAGAACAGGCGCGATGACCGTTGAGGTGTTGTAACACGGCACGACGACCGAGACGGCGCCGAGCAGCTCGTCCGGAACGCGTCCCGGCGGCTCGTTGGCCGCTCGCGCGGCCCTTCGGCGACGCACATGGAGGGCAGGGGTGCGCTCGACGGTGCTCATGACCCAACATCTACACCGACCCCCCGCACGGCCGCCAGAGCCAGGGCGGCAAGGGCCGAACTATTGCCGTCCGACGGGCGCGTCTCAGTGGAAGACGCCGACGCGCAGCGTGATGAACAGGATCACGGGCGCAGCGGCGATCGCGATCAGGTAAGCGGGCCGGTCGCCGAGGCCGGCGACGTGGACCAGCAGCGCGGTCGCCGCGGCGATGCAGCCGTACTGCGCGATCGCCACGACGAGGTAACGGCGCAGTTGCTTGCCCACCGCCAGCGTGTAGACGTCGCGATCGGCGAAGACAAAGTACCGCTGCAACGAGAAATGGACGGCCAGGTTCAGGGGGTAGGCGAGCAAGATCGCGAGCTGGATCGCTAGTCTTCCGGGGCCGGTGAGCAGGAAGACGGCGCCTATGCCGACGACCGCGGTGACAACGCCGGCGATCGCGTACCGCGTCATCTGCGCGGTGAGCGGATGCCGAAGCCGTGCGCTCACTACCGACCGGCTCGCGCGCAGGGCGTTCACAGGACGCCGACCAAAGCGTCGGTGTGGGCCGCCATGCGCTGAGCCTAGCCCACCATCTGCGGGCTCTCGGGCGACCCTGCCAATGAGCAACCCCCGGCCGGCCCGGTCAGGCGGCGGTCGGCGCGCCGGCGCTGACGAGCGTGCCCGGCTCGACGATGCGAGCAGTGACGTCGAGCGCCGCGGCCTCGCGCAGGAAGGTGCCGGCCGGGTCCTCGAGCTGGGCGTAGATCGGCGGGTTGTCGATGGTGTCGTAGTGGATCGGGATCGCCTCGCGCGCGCCGAGGAGGTGGGCCGCCGCGGCCGCCTCGGCCGGGGTCATCACCGCGTTGCGCGGCGATGAGGGCTGGCGGTGGGGAAGATCGACGCGCGGCCCGTTGACGGGCAGGAAGGCATAGTCGATGTCGCCGGTCCGCATCCGTGCGCGCCACCACCAGCCGTGAAAGAGCGTGTCGCCGGCGTGGTAGATCCGCGTGCCGGCAGCTTCGACGATCCACGAGACCTGCACGTCGCCGAAGCCGTCGACGGCCGGGACCGCGGTCGCGCGAAACGGGCCGACCTCCACGGTCTCCCAGACCGCGACGGTCTGTTGACGGACTCCGAGCTCGGTCAGGCGCTTCTCAGCACCCTGCTGGGCGGCGACCTCCAGGAACTCGCCGGTGTCGGGCGCGGGACGCAGCAGCACGCCGTCGGGGCCCAGCGCGCCGGCGATCGCCTCGGCGTCGGTGTGGTCCTCGTGCAGATGGGTGACGAGCGCGAGCGCCGCCGTGCCAGGGCGCGTCATCGGCGGCAGCTCGGTGTGCGGCTCGCCCATGAACTGCCGCATCGGCGCGGTGCTGTGCAGCAAGTCGATGGTCGCGATCTCGCCGGCTGCTTGGAGTTCGAGGCCGGCCCATCCCAGACGTGTGATCTTCATGAGGCGGCATTTAACGATCGATCGGTCGCTATGTCAATAGCAACCGACCGGACGCTAAACTTTGCGCACCATGCCCCGCCGCTCCGCCGCCGACGCCGCCCGCACCCGCGCCGCGATCCTCGAGCGCTCCATCGACCTTGCCTCGCTCGAGGGACTGGAAGGCCTGACGATCGGGCGCCTGGCCGCCGACCTGGAGATGAGCAAGGGCGGCGTGCTCGGCCACTTCGGCACCAAGGAGGAGTTGCAGCTGGCGGCGCTGGGCACGGCGCGCGAGGTCTACCGCCGCGAGATCTGGGAGCGGGCGCAGAGCGCCGCCCCGGGCCGTGCGCGGCTGCTGGCCATCGCCGATGCGTGGCTCTCCTACCTTGGCCGCGACGTCTTCCCCGGCGGCTGCTTCGTGGCCGCCGCATCGTGTGAGTTCGATGATCGGCCGGGCCGCGTGCACGATGCCGTCGTCGCGATGCACACTGAGTGGATGGGCGTACTGGCCCGCGAGGCGCGGATCGCCATCAAGAACGGCGAGCTGCCGCGGGCGACGGACGCCGAGGACCTTGCCTTCGGGCTCAACGCCATCGCGATGGGCGTCAACCAGGCACGCCGCCTGCTGGGCGATGCGGCCGCGGCGGACCGCGGTTGGCGCGCCATGCGCGCGCTGCTCGGCGCGCCACGGGCGCGGCGACGGTACCCCGCCGCTGCCACACCCGCGACTGCCTGAGTCTCAGTCGGTCCCTAAACGGGACGAACGCCGACGGCCTTGGGGCCCTTGGCCCCGGCCTCGGTGCTGTACTCCACCCGCGCGCCCTCGGCGAGGGTGCGGAAGCCGTCGGCTTCGATGTCGGAGTGGTGGACGAAGAGATCCTTGCCCGACTCGTCGGGGGTGATGAAACCGAACCCCTTCTCGTCGCTGAACCACTTCACAACGCCCTGCGCCATAGGTCTTGCTCTCCCACGTACTTGTAGCTGTTGGCCTGGTTGGCGGGCACCGTAGCAACCTCCCGCGCCGGTGGGAAGGGTTTCCCCACCGGCGCGGGAGGTATGTGCACTCAGGCTGCGAGAAGCTGCTCGGCCACGCGATCGGTCGCGTCGCCGTGGCCGCCGATGAGGCGGCGGGTCAGCTGGGCGCGGCGGAAGTACAGCGGGGCGTCGTGCTCCCACGTCGCGCCGATGCCGCCGTGCACGTTGATGTTCGAGCGCGCGGCGAAGTCCAGCGCGCCGCCGGCGGCCGAGCGTGCGGCGCTTGCCGCGAGCGGGAACTCGTCGGGTGCGTCGGCCCGTGACCACCCGGCGTAGAAGAGCAGCGAGCGGCCGTTCTCCAGCCGTCGCAGCACCTCGGTGAGCTCGTGCTTGACCGCCTGGTAGGAGCCGATGGCACGCCCGAAGGTGAACCGCTCCTTGGCGTATTGCACGCTCATCTCCAGCGTGGTCTGGACCGTGCCGACGGCTTCGGCGGCGATGAGCGCCTGGGCCACGTACCACGCATCGGCAGCGACAGCCGCCATGGAAGCGGGAGCGCCTGCCGCCGATGTGGCCGCATCGGCAGCGACAGCCGGGTCAACGGCCAGCCGCGTGCCGGGTGCGTTGTCCAGCGTCACGTGCGCGAGCGAACGCGTGACGTCGTAGCGCACGATCTGCTCGACCTTGACGCCTGCGGCGCCCGCGTCGACCACCGCGACCGTTCCGTCCACACCGGTGACGACCAGCAGATCGGCGCCCGGCGCGTCCACCACATAAGCGGCGTGGCCGGTCACCGTGACGCCGTCGCCCTCGCCCGTGATCGTCGGGGCCGCCGGCCGCGCTGCGCCCGGACCGTCGACGGTCCAGTTCGGCTCGAGGTCCCCTGGCGGCCGGGTCGGGATCCAGACCGGGCGGACCTCGCCGGAGGCGATCGCCGCCAGCCCGTCATAGCCCGCGGCGTCGAGGATGGCCGTGGCCGGCACCAGGCCCAGGAACGGCACCGGCGCCAACACGCGGCCCGTCTCCTCGGCGACCAGCATGGCGTCGAAGACGTCCAGGCCCGCGCCGCCGTGCTCCTCGGAAATCAGCAGCCCCGCCCAGCCGGCCTCGCGCGCGGCGGGCCAGAGGTCGGGCAGCTCGGACAAACCCTTGTCCTGTGCCTCACGTGCGGCCTCGATGATCTTGAACCGCGACAGCGTGCCGCGGGCGGCCTCGCGCAGGAACTCCTGCTCCTCGGTCAATGAGAGGTCCATTAGACGGCCGCCCCTTCCTTCTCCTTGGCACGCAACTCACTGAACGGGATGCCCTTGTCCAACCGCGGCTCGGGCGGCAGCCCCAGAACGCGCTCGCCGATCGTGTTGCGCAGGATCTGCTCGGTGCCGCCGGCCGACTTCAGGCCCGGCAGGAACGAGATCATGTAGGCCCACTCGTTGGCCTCGTTCAGCGCGTCGGGGCCGACGACGTCGGCGATCAGGTCGCCGGCCGCGATCGCCGCGTTGACCGTCGTCACCTTCGCCAGGCCCGACTCGGGGCCCGGGATCTGCCCTTGGGAGAGCGCCGACAGCGTCCGGTAGGAGGCAAAGCGCAACGCCAGCAAGTCGGTGCCGATCTCGCCCAGCGACTTGCGGACGGCCTTGTCCTTGGCGGCCACGGGGTCGCTCGCCAGCGCCGCGGCAAAGCGCGCGGCGTTGTAGCCAAAGCCTTCGGAGCCCAGCCCGATCGTCAGGCGCTCGAACATCAGGACGGTCAGCGCCGTGCCCCAGCCGTTGTCGACACCGCCGACCACGTTCTCGGCGCCGATGCGGACGTCGTCGAGGAAGACCTCGTTGAACTCCGCCTCACCGGAGATCTGGCGCAGGCCGCGTGTCGTGACGCCCGCTGCATCCATCGGGACGATGAACATGGTCATGCCCTTGTGCTTGGGCACGTCGACGTTGGTGCGCGCGAGCACCAGGCCGTAGGAGGAGAACTGCGCGTTGGTCGTCCAGACCTTCTGTCCGTTGAGGACGAAGGAGCCGTCGTCCTGCACAACCGCGCGCATCTGCACGGCGGCCAGGTCCGAGCCGGCGGCCGGCTCGCTGAACATCTGACACCAGACCTCGTCGCCGTGCAGCATCGGGCCGAGGTAGCGCGTCTTCTGCTCATCGCTGCCGTGGGCGATCAGGCACGGGCCGAGCATGCCGAGGCCGATGACGTCGAGGATGCCGGGAACGCCGGCGCGGCCGAGCTCCTGGTTGACGATGACCTGCTCGATCGGCCCGAGGCCCTGCCCGCCGAACTCCTGCGGCCAGGTGACCCCGGCCAGCCCGCCTTCGGCGAGCTTGCCTTGCCACGCGCGGCGCGCGGCCAGGTACCCGGCGTCTTCGGCGCCGGCGCGCGTCGAACGAACGGCGGGCGCCTCGGCGCTGTGGGCCTCAAGCCAGCTGCGGACCTTCTCGCGGTACGCGGCCTGCTCGGGCGTGTCGTTGAGATCCACGCGGAGCCTCCAATTTGGCTGACCAGCCAGTCGATGAGGCGTCGACTTTACGTCACCGAGCAGCTCAAGGCGAAACCGATGGCTACGTCCGACATCTCCGCCGTCAAGGGATATGTACGGACAAATTACGATCGGCGCGACTTATCAATTGTCGTATCGCGCCTTGCCGTTCCGGCTCTGGCAACTAACAGTGGTCCGGTGTAGACCAGCTTTGTCCGACGTACCGCAACCTTGATCAAGGCATTCCACTTTGACCACGTCGCCTGCAAACCGACCTTCCCGTCGAACGCCGCTGGATAGCGCTGAACAGATGGCAAATCCCGGAGATCCGTCCGTCGGAATACCGCACCCCGACCACCCCACCGCCTATGGCTTCGATCGTCTGCCCGGTCTGGCGGCACTCGGGATGCACCTCCGTCACCGCCCGGTCGTCAACCACGTGCGGCGCCATAGGCCGGCGGGCATGCTGGACCTCGGCTGCGGCTATCGCGCGGATCTGCTCACACTCGTACACAAGGAAGTGCAAATGGCCGTGGGTGTCGATCTTGAGGTCGACCACGACCACGGCGCAACTCACGGACTCACCCTTGTGGACGGCGAGATCGTCGCGATCCTCGACACGTTCGACGCCGACTCGTTCGACTACATCACGATGATGTCTGTGCTTGAGCATCTGCCGGATCCCCAGGATGTGCTCAATGGCATCCACCGCGTGCTCGCCCCCGGCGGCATGGCGGTTGTCCACGTACCGACCTGGCTGGGCAAGCCCGTGCTCGAGGCCGTGGCCTTCCGACGCGGAATCAGTACCGAGAGCATCGACGACCACCGCACCTATTACCGCATCGCCGAGCTGTGGCCGATGGTGATCCACGCCGGCTTCCGTCCGATGAACACCAAGATGCGATACAGCATGCTCGGCTTCGCGCTACGCGCCGAACTCCGAAAGCCCGCTGCCTGACTCGACGTTAGGCGATCGACCGGAAGCCGCGGTCAAAGAGCTTCTCGGCCTGCCCGCCGGGGTCGGGCGAGTGCAGCAGGACGACCCCGAGGCGATGGCCGTTGCGCTTGACCGCGGCGACGAGGCAGCGGCCGGCAGCGTCGGTGAAGCCGGTCTTGATGCCGAGCGTGCCGGGATAGCGGGCCTTCAGCAGCGGGTTGTGGTTGTAGAGGTAGAGCCGGCCGCCCTTGATCGGGAACGGCAGGATCGCCTGGCGGCGGGCGACGATCTTCGCCAGCCGCGGCTCGTCCAGCAGCGCGCGCGCCTCCACGGCGAGATCGGCGGCGCACGAGTGGTTGCCGCGGTCGGTGAAGCCGCTGGGGGTGGAGTAGCGCGTGCAGGTCAGGCCCATGGCGCCGGCGCGCGCGTTCATCATCGCCACGAAGTCCGGCACGGTCTTGCCGGCGCGCTGGGCCAGCGCGATCGCCGCGTCGTTGCCCGACGGCAGCAGCAGCCCGTAGAGCATCGCCGAGACCCCGACCCACTTGTTCTTGGGCAGCACGCCGACGCCGGAGCCCTGGTAGGCCAGCGCCTGCTTGGTGATACGGACCTTCGAGCCCTCCGGCACGCGGTCGGCGACGACCAGCGCGGTCATGATCTTCGTGACGCTGGCGATCGGCAGGATCCGCGTCGGGTCCTTGCGCCACAGCACGCGGCCGGTGTCGAGGTCGAAGAGCAGCCCAGCACGTGGCTGATGGCCGAAGCGGATCTGCACAGGGTCGGGCGCGCCGTGGAGCGCCAGCGTCAGCGGTGACGTGGCGGCGGCAGGCGCGACCGGCCCGTTGGCTGCCTGGAGTGGGATGCTGTCCCCGCCCACCCCGCCGTCGGCCTGGCCGGTCGGTGTGGCGTCGCCACTGGTCCCGCATCCGACGGCGCCGCCCAGCAGCGCCAGCGCGGCGGCCGTCGCCACCAGCGCGCGCCTCATCGAGGCGGCTCCTTCAGCGCTCCGAAGATGCCGAGTCCGAGCATCGCGAGGATCATCAACGACAAGACGGTCAACACATCCGGTCCGTTGCGGATCGCGACATAAATGGTCAGGCCGGCGAGGACGGCGACGAGCAGGAATGCTCCGAGCAGAACGGGGCGCGGGTCCACGCCGTCAGGCCGCCATCGTGCTCGCCGGGCGCGGCGGGTAGTTGGGGTTCTTGTTGCGCGCGAAGGCGCGGATCAGCAACAGCCCGAAGAAGAAGCCGCCGATGTGGGCGAAATACGCGACGCCACCACCACCGCCGGTCGGGTCGCTCAACCCCCAGACACCGAAGAGCAGTTGCTGCAGGAACCAGATGCCCAGGACGATCGTGGCCGGGATCTCGATGATCGTGAAGAACAAGATGATGAAGAACAGCGTCAGGACCCGGGCACGGGGATAGAGCACGATGTAGCCGCCGAGCACGGCAGCGATCGCACCCGAGGCGCCGACGAGCGGGACCGCGTTGCCGCTGCCGCTGGCCACCAGCGTCTGGCCCGCCAGCGCTGCCAGGCCACCGAGCAGGTAGAAGATGATGAACTTGGGCTTGCCCATGCTGTCTTCGACGTTGTTGCCGAAGATCCAGAGGAAGAGCATGTTGCCGGCCAGGTGCAGGATCGAGCCGTGCATGAACATCGAGGTGAACGCGGTGACGAGCACCGACGGCTGCCCGCTGACGTCGCCGCAGGCGATCCCGCCGCCTTGGGCCACGCACTGCTGCCCGGGGTGCTTGATCTCGTAGGGGATCCAGCCGTAGTCGATGACGTTTGCGTCGGACGGGCCGTGCAGGATCCCGCCCTTCTGCCAGAGGAAATAGGCGAGCACGTTGGCCACGATCAGCACGATCGTGACCGCCGGGAACCGCAGCGTCGGGATGTTGTCGCGGAGCGGGATCAAGGGCCCGCGTTGACCCTAGTGGGCCGACCCACTAGCTCGCGGACGCGGCCGCAAGCGGCCCGACGCCCGGCTCGGGCTGCGGCACGTGCTCGTCGGCGTGGTAGGAGCTGCGCACCAGTGGCCCGGCGGCTACATGGTCGAAGCCCATCGCCATGCCGGCGGCCGCGAGCGCGTCGAACTCTTCGGGATGCCAGTAGCGCACCAGCGGCAGGTGGCGCTCGGTGGGGCGCAGGTACTGGCCGATCGTGATGACCTGGACGTCGTGCGCGCGCAGCTGGCCGAGCGCGTCGACCATCTCCTCGAAGGACTCGCCGAGGCCCACCATCAGCCCGGACTTGGTGACGACCTCGTGGCCGCCCATCTCCTTCGCGGTCTGCAGGACGCGCAGCGAGCGCTCCCAGGTCGAGCCGCGGCGGGCGATCGAGTACAGCCGCGGGGCGACCTCGACGTTGTGGTTGAACACGTCGGGGCGCTCGGCGATGACCTTGGCCAGCGGCATGTCGAGCCCCTGGAAGTCGGGCGTCAGCACCTCGATCTTGCACTTGGGCGCCTGGCGGCGGATCTGGCGGATGACCCCGACGAAGGCGTGCGCGCCCTTGTCGGGCATGTCGTCGCGGTCGACGCTGGTGATCACGGCGTGGCGCAGGCCCATGCGCGCGACCTGGCGGGCGACGCGGGCGGGCTCCAGCGGGTCGTTCCAGGTCGGCTTGCCGGTCTTGACGTGGCAGAAGCCGCAGCGTCGCGTGCACGTGTCGCCGAGGATCATGAACGTCGCGGTGCCGCGCTCCCAGCACTCGCCGATGTTCGGGCAGGCGGCCTCCTGGCACACGGTGTGCAGGTTGTCGTCGGCGATCTTGGCCTTGAGCTCGCGGTACTTCGGGCCGCCGGGCATCGGGACCTTGAACCACTTCGGCTTGCGCTCGCGGATGTCGAGGACGTCGGGTCCGAGGACCTTCAGGACATCCATCCCGCCGGGGTTGGCGCGCGAGCGGGTCTTGTGCTCGCGCTGCTGCGTCGTCGGTTCGGCGGCCATCGCCGACCGTAGGCTACCGAGCGGCTGAGACCAGCTTCGGGGCTGGTCGGTGGCCGTGGGCGCGCACGAGGTCGGCGCTGGAGCGCACCAGGGCGACGAGGGCGAACACGAAGAGCGCGAGCTGCAGCGTGGCGTGCTCGTTGGGCCCGCCGCGCCAGGTGATCGCCGCGGCGCAGGCGGCGAGGAAGCAGAGGTCGCCGGCCAGCGGGCCGGTCAGCAGGATCGCGGTCTGGCGGCGCCGCGAGGTCGTGGGCGCGTGGAGGCACTCGCCGCCCCAGAGCCAGGTCCGGGTCGGGCCGATCAGCAGCCGGCCGAGGCGCACGCTGAACAGTGGGCGGCCGGAGCCGAGCAGGACGCAGACGCGGCCCTTGGTCAGCGCCAGCGCGACCGCCGCGCGGCCGAACTCATGGATGAGCGCCGCGGGGATCGTGGCCGCGACGATGACGAGGAGAATGCGCAAGGTGCCGTCCATGGCGGAGTGCGCATCGGCACGTCCGCGCGCGGACTTGACTATCTGACGCAGAACTCAGCCGACGGGCGAGGGCACGGCGTCCAGCGCGCGCTCCAGGGCCTGCGGTGCGACGAGCCGTTGTCGGGCATTCAGCGCTTGCGCCAGGCCGTGGGCGACGCGTTTGCGGAGGCAGGCAAGGCGGTCGCTTTTGCCGGTTTCGTTGTAGACGGAGGTCATCGCGACACCGCCCAGCCCGCACGGGACGATCCACTCGAAGGGCGCCAAGTCGCCGTCGACGTTGAGGCTCAGCCCGTGCGTCGTCACCCCGTGGGAGATGTGCAGGCCGATCGAGCCGATCTTGCGCTCGCCGACCCAGACGCCGGTGAAGTCGCGGCCGTCGGCGGCGCGGCCGCGCGCCGCGATGCCTTCCTCGCTGAGGGCGTCCACCATCACCTGCTCGAGCTGGGAGACGAAGGCCATCACGTCGGTCACGCCGACGATCGGGTAGGCGACGAGCTGGCCGGGCCCGTGGTAGGTGACCTTGCCGCCGCGGTCGACGTCGACGATCTCGATCCCCTGCTGTGTGTAGTACTCCTCACCGAAGGGCAGCTCGCCTGCGACGCTGCGGCGTCCGCGCGTGTAGACGGGCGGATGCTCGAGCAGCAGGACGGTGTCGGGGATCGCGCCCGCTTGGCGGGCCGCGCGCACGCGGTGCTGGAGCGCCAGCGCCTCGGCGTAGGGCACGCGGCCCAGGTGCACGGTCCAGAGGTCCACCTGGCAGATGGTAGGCCGCGACAGGGCGCTCGGGAATCGGACCCGCCCGCCCGCGTGCGACACTCGCCCTCGTGGCCGAACGCCCGGCGATGGCCGTATGGCGCACCCGCCTGCGCTGGCGGTTGAGCGGCGCGTGGCAGTGGCCGACCTTCGCGGTCCTGACGGCGGTCGACGCGGTGGTCCTCGCGCGACTCCCGTTCTCCGGCGGGCGCGCCAACCTGCTCGGCTGCCTGTTGGCGGCGGGGCTGCTCAACCTGATGGTGATCGCGGTGATCTCGCGGCTAGGCGGCTGGCTCGTGCGGCGCCGTCGGCCGGATTTGCCACGCGAGATCGCGGCCGACCAGGCGGGAACGATCGGGCTGGTCGCGTTGTGCGTGCTCTTGGTCGTGGGCGGCCTGCTGCACCGGCCGGCGCTCACAGCCAACGATGCGCTGGCGGCGACCGTCATGCGCGAGGCGCGCGTCTTTGCCGCCCACCGGGCGCCGGCGCGGTACCTGCCGCTGCACGGCTCCGACACCGTCCAGCAGGGGCCAGATGTCTTTCGCACCTGCTTCTCGGGGCCCGACCCGCGCCGCGACTTCTGCGTCTTCATCCGCACCGACGAGCCGACGCTGATCAAGCGCGTCGACCCGGATCAGCGGCCCAACGCGACGATCGCGGGGCTCGATAATCCGGGTCGTGTCGACCACTGAGCCGCCGTATGTCGGCCTGCGGACATCAAGGATCGTTCGGGGCCGACCGATGCGGAGACGGGAATGCGCTTCTTGCGGGCATTTGTCGGGGTCGTGGGAGCTTCAGGCTCCATCATCGGCGCGGGCGGGCTCATCATCGCGATCTTCTCGATGGCCTTTGCGTTCCACAGCTGGCCAGATGTCCGATCGGCGCGCGGGCCCGGGATCGGCGTGATCGACCTGGCTGATGGTTCCCCCGCGCACGCGGGCGGTGGAGCGGCCGCGATGCGCCACGTGACCACGCTGCCGGCGGTGCCTGTGGCCATGGTGAGCCGTTCGGCGCGCGGGGCGGGGCGTCAGCAGCGGCGCAGGCGGTCGCTGCGACGTGTGCCGTCCACCGTCGCACGGCCCACGCAGGGGCACGGCGGTGACGGTGCGCCGGCGGCGGGCGACCCGGCGCCCGCGGCGACGGCGCCCAGTGCTGGCGGCGGCACGCCCTCAAGCTCGAGTGGCGGCGACGGCACGCGGCCCACGTCGGGCGGATCTGGCGGGTCGGGCGCGGGCGTGTCCGGCCCAGCCGCGCCATCCTCCACGCCGGCGCCGGCATCAGCGGCACCCGCGACCCCTCCTCCGGTCGGATCTCCTCCCGCGGCGGGCGTGACCGACACCGCGGCCCAGGCCGTGCAGGACACCACCCAGGCGGCCGGCGGCGTGGTCGCCGGCGCCACGAGCGGCGCTGCACAGGCCCTCGGCCCGGTCGCACCATCGGTGGCGACCACCGTGACGCAGGCCGGGCAGACGGTCGATCAGACCCTCACCGGTGTCGGTCAGGCGGTCGGCGGGATTCTCGGCGGCCTCGGCCACCGCCCGCGCTGAACGCCCTGCAGGCGGGATCGTTCACGTCGCGTCTCTGTGTCGAGCTATGGGTGTCATGGAC
Source organism: Baekduia sp. (assembly GCF_035996765.1). NCBI lineage: Bacteria > Bacillati > Actinomycetota > Thermoleophilia > Solirubrobacterales > Baekduiaceae > Baekduia > Baekduia sp. Next base: position 34,681 of record NZ_DASYJG010000099.1, on the reverse strand, counting down.
CCTTTGCTCGACACGGACGGTCGATGACGGCTTACGTCGTGCCCTCTAGCCGCGCGCGGAGCGCGGTGAAGAGGGTCTCGGCGTCGGTGGGTGTTGCGGTGATGCGGACGGTGAGGGGTGCGAGGTGGCGGATGGTCACGGCGCCGGCGCGCGCGGTGGGGCGGGTGGTGGTGGGGCCGAAGGTGAGGGTGGCCGTGGGGTGGGGTGTGCGTGGGGTGCCCATGAGGGTGACGGTGCCGTCGGGGAGGACGATGGCGGCGTCGGTGAGGAGCGGTGCGATCGCGGTGGAGATCGCGTCTGCGAGTGGCGTGCCGGTGCGGCGCGCGGCGAGCAATGCCTCCATGTCGATCTCGGTCGACATGGTGTGGTCGGTCGCGCCGTCGCTGGACCGCGGGCCAAGGAGCTTGAGCACGGCCGCGACGATCGCCGCCTCGTCGGGGATAGCGAGCTGTTCGAGCGTGCGCGCGTAGGGCATCGGGATGTCGGCGCCGGTGACGCGGGCAACGGGTCGGGCAGACGTGGCGGCTGCCACGCGGGCCGCGAGCGTGGCGCCGATGCCGCCATCGGGCCAGCCCTCCTCGACGATGACGGCGCGGCCGGTCCGTCGCACCGACGCCGCGATCGTGGCGTGGTCGAGCGGGCGGACCGCACGCAGGTCGATCACCTCGGCGTCGACGCCGTGCTCGTCGGCTAGGCGCGCGGCGGCCGCGGCGGCCACGACAGCCATGCGCGAGCTCGCGACGATGCTGACGTCGCTGCCGGCACGTCGCACGACCGCCCGGCCAAGCGGTGCGACGTCGTCCTCGCCGACGGTCCCGCGTGTGTCGTAGAGGGCCGTGTGCTCAAGCACGACGACGGGATCGTCAGAGTGGATCGCCGCGGCCAGCAGCCCCTTGGCGTCGGCCGCTGTCGCCGGCACCGCGACGACCAGGCCCGGGATGTGATGCAACAACGCCTCTAGCGTCTGCGAGTGGATCGGCCCGAGGCGCGCACCGCCGCCCTGGGGCGTCCGCACCACGAGCGGTGCCGTCAGCCGGTCGCCCGAGAGCGCGCGCAGCGGCGCTGCGTGGTGGATCAACTGGTCGAGCGCAAGGACGCCGTAGCTCGCCGTCGTCAGCTCCACCACGGGTCGCAGACCCGCCAGCGCGGCGCCGATGCCGATGCCGACCAGCGCCGCCTCCGAGCTCGGCGCATCGCGCACACGCGTCGGGCCGAAGGCCTCCAACAACCCGGCCGTCACCCCGAACGCGCCGCCGCGGATGCCGATGTCCTGGCCCATGAGGACCACGCGCTCGTCGCGCTCCAGCGCCTCACGCAGCGCCTCGCCGAGCGCCTCGCGATAGGTGATCTCGCGGTCGCTCACGGCGCGACGGTGTGCTCGTGCAGCGTGCTGGCCTCCGGCTCCGGCGACGCCTCGGCCAGCGCCACCGCCAGGCCGATGCGGTCGCGTACGCCGGCATCGATCGCGTCGCGCTGGTCGTCGACCAACACGCCCTCGCGCTCCAGGCGGTCACCGAAGGCTGCGACCGGATCCGCGGGCCGACTGATCACCGCCTCCACGAGCGTCGGGCGCCGCTCTTCTCGCGCGCGACGCACCGCCTCGCCGACCACGTGATGCGTGTCGATCACGTCGGTCCCGTCGCAGCGCAGGCCCGCCACCCCGAACGCGGCGCTGCGCTGGAACAGCGCGGTCAGGGCCGGTGCGACGTCCAGCTCGCCGTGGTTGGTCACGAGGAACACCACCGGCAGCTCCCACATCGCCGCGAGGCCCAGCGTCTCGGCGAAGACGCCCTCGGCCGTCGCGCCGAGCGTCAGTTGACACAGCGTCACCGCGCCGGTCGACCGTGCAGCAGCGCTCAGCGCGACGCCCGCCGCGATCGGCGCATGGCCGGCCGGGATGCCGAAGCCGCCGAGCACACCGCGCTCGGGGTCGACGATGTGCGTCGACCCGCCACGACCGCCCGACGTCCCGCCAACCCGACCCATCAGCTCGGCCAGCACGAGGTCCGGCGGCGTGCCGCGCACCAGCGCGTGGGCATGCGCACGGAACGTCGACAGCACCGCGTCGCGCTCCTCCAACGCCCGCAGCGCGCCGACGATCACGGCCTCCTCGCTGCGCGCCGAATGCAGGAACCCGCCGATCGCACCCTTGGCGTACAACTCGGTCGAACGCTCCTCGAACCGGCGTATCAGGAGCATCGCCGTCCACCACTCCTTGGCCACGGCGGCGTCGGGGAGCGGATGGTCGGGCATCGCCGCGCGAGCCTACCGATTGTGTGCCCGCCCGCCCCGCAGCCGTCCGTCCGTAGCGGCTGCGGCGGACGGGCCCACATCGTCACCAGGGGTCAGAGGGTCTAGAGGAGCGTCACAACCGACTTGACCTCCGTGTACAGCTCGAGCGCCTCGGCGCCCATCTCGCGGCCCCACCCGGATTCCTTGTAGCCGCCGAACGGCAGGGCGGCGTCGAACACGTTGTAGCAGTTGATCCACACGGTGCCGGCCCGCAGGCGCTTGGCGGTGCGGTGGGCCTTGCTGAGGTCCTTCGTCCACACGCCTGACGCAAGGCCGAACGCGGTGCCGTTGGCCTGCCCGACGAGCTCGGACGGGTCCTTGAACGGCCGCACGGTGACGACCGGCCCAAAGATCTCCTCGGCCTCGACCTTCATCTGCGGGTTGGTGCCCGCGAGCACCGTCGGCTCCACGAAGTAGCCGCGGTCGCCGTGGCGCTTGCCGCCCGCGAGCGTCTCGGCGCCCTCGGTCTCACCGGAGGCCAGAAAGCCACAGACGCGGTCCAACTGCTCCTGGGAGACGAGCGGGCCCATCTCGGTGGCTGGGTCGAGGCCCGGCCCCACGTTGATGGACTTGGCATGGTCGGAGACGCCGCTGACGACCTCGTCGTAGACCGACTGCTCGACGAACAGCCGCGACCCGGCCGCGCAGCATTGGCCGTGGTTGAAGAAGATCGCGTTGGCCGCGCCCGGGATCGCCGTCTCCAGATCCGCGTCGGCGTAGACCACGTTGGGGGACTTGCCGCCGAGCTCCAACGACACCTTCTTGAGGTTGCCGGCGGCCGCCTGGAGGATGAGCCGGCCAACCTCGGTGGAGCCCGTGAAGGCGACCTTGTCGACGTCGGGATGCGCGGCCAGCGGCGCGCCGGTCTCCTCACCGAAGCCCGTGACGACGTTGACCACGCCTGGCGGGATGCCGGCCTCGAGGCACAGCTCGCCGAGGCGCAGCGCGCTCAGCGGGGTCTGCTCGGCGGGCTTGAGGATCACCGTGCAGCCGGTCGCCAGCGCGGGCCCGAGCTTCCACGCGGCCATCAGCAGTGGGAAGTTCCACGGGATGATCTGGCCGACGACGCCGACGGGATCGTGCAACGTGTAGGCATGCCACTCGGCGCCTGGCATGTAGGGCACCGAGATCTGCAGCGTCGAGCCGCCGCTCTTGGTCGTCCAACCCGACATGTAGTGGAACAGGTCGGCGGCGAGCGGGACGTCGGCGGCCTTGGCGATCGTCAGCGGCTTGCCGTTGTCCAGGGTCTCCAGCGTGGCGAGCTCGTCGCCATGCTCGAGGATCAGGTCGCCGAGGCGATGGATGGCGCGCCCGCGTTCGCTGGGCGACATGCGGCGCCACGGGCCGTCCGGGTCAAACGCCGCGCGGGCGGTCTTGACGGCACGGTCGATGTCTTCGGATGAGCCCCGCGGCACCGTTGCGAGGACATCGCCCGTCGCCGGGTCGTAGGTCTCGAAGGTCTGGCCGGACGCGGCCTGCACCCAGTCGCCACCGATGAGCATCCGGTGGTCGCGGGTCACGAAGTCGCGGGCGTGCTGGTCGATCTGGGCGTCAAGCGCCATGGTCTCTCCTCCGGGTTCGGACAGTTGGCACGACGCTACGCGCCAAGGGGTTGCAACTGGGTTGCGTGAGGCGTACAACCGAGGGTGGGTTTGATGAATTCCTGGGTTGCGATCCCCTCGACGGGCGATCGGCGCGGGCGCGCGCTGCGGTTGGCGCGAGCACACGACGCCGTGCTGTCGGGCGCGCCGCCGCCGGCCGAGCTGCGCGGCGTCATCGCCGATTCCTGGCGCCGCTGCACTGCTGCCGGCTTCGACGCGCAGCGCGGCTTGGCACCGCTGGCGCTGGCGGGCGACGAGGCGTCGGAGCGCTGGGCGCGTTCGCCGCTGGCGGCAGCCGAAGGCGTCCTGCGCGAGCTGCTCGACGACGTGCGCGCCGAGGGCGAGCAGGTGCTGCTGGTCTGCGACGCCGACGGGACGCTGCTGTGGATCGACGGCGACGAGCAGATGCTGCACGATGCGACCAGCGTGCACCTGATGCGCGGCGCGCGCTGGAGCGAGGCCGACGCGGGCACCAACGCGATGGGCACCGCGCTGGCCGTCGACCACTCCCTGCAGGTGTTCAGCGCCGAGCACTTCGCGACGCCCGTCCACGGCTGGACCTGCAGCGCGGCGCCGCTGCACGATCCGGTCAGCGGACAGTTGCTCGGCGTCCTCGATCTTTCCGGTCCGCTGCAGACCGCGCATCCGCACTCGCTCGCGCTGGTGACCGCGGCCGCGCGGATGGTCGAGGCGGTGCTGCTGCGCGAGGCGGCACAGCGCGCGGCGCGGGAGGCCGAGCTGGCCCGCACCTTCGCGCTGGCCCCACGGCCGCGCGCGGCCTCCGCCGGCCTCGCGCTCCGGGTGCTCGGGCGCGACCGCGCCGAGGTCGACCTCGGCGATCAGACCGTCACCCTCTCGCGGCGTCACAGCGAGTTGATGGTCTTGCTCGCGCTGCGGCCGGAGGGCATGTCGGCCGAGGAGGTCGCGATCGCCACGCACGGCGACTTCGGCAAGCCGGTGACCGCACGCGCGGAGCTCTCGCGCCTGCGGCGCATCCTCGGCCCGCGGCTGCTGGCCGAGCCCTACCGCCTGGACACCTCCCCGCATGCGGACTTCCTGACCGCGGGAGAGCTTGCCGGCGCAGGCGCGCTGCACGCCGCGCTGGATGCCTACCCCGGCCCGCTGCTGCCGCGCTCCGAGCTGCCGCTGGTCGTCGAAGCGCGCGAGAGCCTCGACCACCGCGTGCGCTCGGCGATCCTGCGCTCCGGCACCCCGGACCTCCTACACCGCTGGGTCCATTCCGTCGCCGGCCGCGACGACCTCCAGGCCTGCCGTCACCTGGTCGCGACACTGGGCGAGGACGACGACCGCCGCCCTGCAGCGCTCTCACACCTGCGCCAGCTGGTCCTGATCGACTGAACGCGTCAGTCGAACTGCCGCGGCTCGGCGACGGCCCACTCATACAAGAAGTCCTCGGGGCTGAGGCGGTCGAGGTCGCGGATCAGCGCCTCGACCATCCGGCGGCGCTGGCGCGAGGTGCAGTCCCAGAAGAGCACGCCCTCGCCCTGGTCGCGGTCGACGACCTCGATCGTGTCGCGGACGACGAGCACCTCATAGCGGGAGCGGGCTCTCACGGGGCACTCACCGTATCCAGCGCGGCGTCTCCTTCCAGCAAGGTCTCCTGCGGCGTCCAGACGGTCGGACACGACACGACCCCGCGCGCCACCGCCAGCGCGGTCGCCTCGTCCAGCACGCGGCCCACCGCGTCGCGCTCGATCGCCTGCAGCACCGCTCGCGGATGCATCTCGCACGCCGACGCGGCGATCAGCACCACGTCGGTGTCGCCGAGGTCGGCGCCGCCTGCGTAGGCCTGGCGGAAGGCGGCCAGCCCGAAGGCCACGACGCGCCCGATCTGCTTGGCGTAGGTCGCGGCGCGCAGTGCCAGCTCGCTGTCGAAGGGCGGCGGCCAGCGCAGGTTCTGCAGCGTCCGCGCCGCCGCAACCCGCTCGATCTCCAACCGCGCGATGTCGCGCTCCTGCGCGCACCGGAAGCCGTCATCCCACGCGCGCGACGCGCGAATCGGGATCCACTCCGCGGCGAACGGCAGCGTCTGGATCACTCGCTCGGCGGCGAGGTACGCGTCGGGCGAGGAGAAGTCGAAGTAGAAGGCCGCCCGCTCTTCCGGCGGCGTCGGTTCGGCGCCGGCGTGCTGGGTGACGTCGAAGCCCATGGGCTTGCTACCGCCGCGATCAGCCGTGGATGAGCCAGCCGTCGGCGGCCCGCGCGGCCTCCATCACGCCCTCCGACAGGGTCGGGTGGCCGTGGATGATGCGCGCCACCTCGGGGTAGCCGCCCTCAAGCAGCCGCACGTTGACGAGCTCCTGGATCAGCTCGGTGGCGCGGGTGCCGACGATGTGGCCGCCGAGCATCTCGCCGTACTGCTTGTCGCCGATGATCTTGATGACGCCGGTGCGGTCGCCGTAGACCGTGCCCGCGCCGACCGCGCCGTACTGGACCTTGCCGACGGTCACGTCGTAGCCCTGCTCGCGCGCCTGCTCCTCGGTCAGCCCGAACGAGCCGACGTTGGGCGTGCAGAACGTCGCGCGCGGGATGTCGAGGTAGGCGATCGGGTGCGTCTTCAGCCCGGCCGCGTCCTCGACGGCGATGACGCCCTCGTCGCTGGCCTTGTGCGCCAGCGCGGGGCCGGGGACGAGGTCGCCGATGGCATACACCTTGGGTCGCGAGGTGCGCAGCGCGCCGTCGACCTTGATGAGGCCGGCCTCGGTCAGCTCGATCCCCGCCGCGTCCAGACCAAGTGCTGCAACATCCGGTCCGCGGCCGGCGGCGATGACGACCCAGTCGGCCTCCTGGCCTTCGTAGAAGGTGCCGACCTTGACCTCGATGCCCTGCTTCTTGAAGCCGCGCGCGGCGGCCTTGGAGATGTCGGCGTCCTCGGTCGGTAGCACGCGGTCCAGGCCCTCATACAAGGTGACCTGCGTGCCGAGGCGCTGGTAGGCGCTGGCGATCTCGGTGCCTGACGCGCCCGCGCCGATGACCACCATGGTGGCCGGCAGCTCGGTGAGCGCCCAGGCCTCCTCGGTGCCGATGACGTTGCCGCCGAAGTCCAGTCCGGGCAGCGGCTTCTTCACGCTGCCGGTCGCGAGGATGACGGCCTTCTCGGCCTTGTACACCGTGTCGCCGACCTTGACGTCGCCGTCGGCGGTCAGCGACGCCTCGCCGGAGATGACCTCGATGTTGTTCTTCTTGAACAACCCGGCGACGCCGCCGGTGAGCGTGCCGATGACCTTCTTGCGCCGCTCGCCGATCGCGCCGAAGTCGACGGTCGGCTCGGTGCCGTTCAAGTTGATGCCGTACTCGCCCGCCTCGCGGACCTCGGACAGGATGTCGGCGCTGCGCAGCACCGCCTTGGCCGGGATGCACGCGTAGTTCAGGCAGCGGCCGCCGACCACGTCGTCGCGTTCGATCACCACCGTGCGCAACCCGAGCTGCGCCGAGCGGATCGCGGCGACATAGCCCCCGGGACCCGAGCCGATGACGATGGTGTCGAAGCTTTCTGCCATACCTCGGAATGTAGCGAACGGGTGGTAGGACCCTACCTACGGTCAGACGGGGTCATCGAGCGGCACCTGGAGCCGCGCGAGGACGCGCACCAACTTCCAGAACAACCACCCGGCCGGGACGATCACGGCGAAGCTCAACGCGACGTCGCCGACCGACGACGCGCGCAGCAGGAACAGGAAGAAGAAGACCACCAGGATCGCCAGCAGGATCTGGAAGAGCAGGACCGCGATGTAGTGCTTGGTCCACATGCCCCAGGCCGCGGCGAACATCAGCGCGCAGTAGACGAGCAGCGTGCCGGCGCCGCCCTTGCCGCTGTAGCCGGTCGCGGCGAGCACGAGGTTGATGGTGCCGAGCAGGAGCGCGGTCGCGACCGCGACGACCAGCGGCGTGGGGCGCTCTCCGGGCCCGATCGGATCGAGCGCAGCGCGCAGCTCGGCGTTGCGCTCTTCGGAGGACTTGCGCGGACGACGGACGCCCGGAGGTCCTTCGTCGAGCGCGTGGGCGAGGCGGCGCGTCGCGGCCTCGGGATCCTCGGCCTCGGCGATCGCTCGTACGATCGCGGCGCGGTTGGCGCCCGCGGCCATCACCGTGTTGATCGTCGCCTCGTCGACCCCGCCGATTGCAAACCACGGCACCTTGGCGTTGCGCGCCGCGTAGGTGACGAGCTCCAGGCCGACGGCGGGTCGACCGGGCTTGGTCGGCGTCGTGTGGACCGGGCCGACGCCGATGTAGTCGGCCTCGGCACCCGCTTCGACCTGCTCGGGGCTGTGGGTGGACTGGCCGACGAGCGCGTCGGGGCCGGCGATCGCGCGCGCCTGGGCGACCGACGCGTCGTCCTGGCCCACATGCACGCCGTCGGCGCCGGTGGCGGCGACGAGGTCGGGCCGGTCGTTGAGGATGAAGAGCGCGCCGGCGACCTCGCACCACTCGCGCGCGACGGCGGCTGCGGCGAGGATCTCCTCGTCGGAGGCGTCTTTGCAGCGCAGCTGGAAGATGTCGACGCCGCCGCGCAGCGCGGGCGCGAGCACCGACTCCAGCGGGCGCCCGCCGGGCGTGGCGTCGCAGATCAGGTACAGGCGCGCGGCCGACAGCCGCGCACGCCGGCGCTCCAGGAGGGACATCGGCGGCGAAGTGTGCCAGCGCGGGCGTCGAGGGACGACTGATGGTCGCTATCCGGCCATGAGTCGTCCCTCGATGGTGCGGCCGTCGCGGTACGCTCGATGTCGGGTGAGCACCCAGCTTCCGCACGCAGACGTGGCCGTGGTCGGTGGCGGCGTCATCGGCCTCGCGGCCGCGTGGCGCGCGCGCCAGCGCGGGCTGGAGGTCGTCGTGCTCGATCGCGCCGACTTCGGCGCCGGCGCCTCGCGCGCGGCCGCCGGGATGCTGGCGCCGGTCGCCGAGGCCGACGCCCAGGAGCGCGCGCTGCTCGTGCACAACCTGGAGAGCGCGCGGCGCTGGCCGGCGTTCGCCGCCGAGCTGGCCGATGTCACGGGCCTGGACGTCGGCTACCGCGCCTGCGGCTCGCTGCTGCTCGCGCGCGATCGCGACGAGGCCGAGCACGTCGAGCGCGAGCGCGCGCTGCGGGAGCGGATGGGCTTGGCCGTCGAGCGTCTGCTGGGCTCCGAGGCGCGGCGGCGCGAGCCGGCGCTGGCGCCGTCGTTGCGGCTGGCACTTGCGCTGCCCGACGACCACGCGGTCGAGCCGGCGCGGCTGGTCGCGGCGCTGCTGGAGGCGTGCTCGCGCGCGGGCGTGCACCTGTACCCGCACTCAGTTGTTGAGGACATTGCCACGCTGGACGCGGAGCGGATCGTCATCGCCGCCGGCGCGTGGTCGGGGTCGTTGGGCGCCGTCCCCGTCCGTCCGGTCAAGGGCCAGGCGCTGCGCCTGCGCGACCCGTCCGGTCCCGGGCTCTGCGACCATGTCCTGCGCTTCGAAGGCGGTTATCTCGTCCCGCGCGGCGACGGCCGCTACTACCTCGGCGCGACGATGGAGGAGCGCGGCTTCGACACCGCGGTCACCGCGCTCGGCGTCTACGAGCTGTTGCGGGATGCCGCCGAGGTGCTGCCCGGGATCCTCGAGCTGGAGATCGACGAGGCCTTCGCGGGCCTGCGCCCCGGGACGCCCGACAACGCGCCGATCGTCGGGACCGATCCCGTCGATGAACGCATCGTCTGGGCGACCGGCCACTTTCGCAACGGCATCCTGCTCTGCCCGATCACCGCTGAGCTGGTTGCCGATGAGCTGACCGGCGGCCGCCCCGACCACGCGTTTCGTCCGGAGCGCTTCGCGGCCACCACGGAGGCCACCCCAGCATGATCATCATCAACGGCGAGCCGTCTGACATCGTGCCCGGAGCGACCGTCGCGGCGCTCCTGGCCCATCTCGACGTCCCGGAGCGCGGTGTCGCCGTCGCCGTTGACGCCGAGGTCGTCCCGCGCGGAGAGTGGCCGACGTTCGCCGTCGTCGACGGCGCGCGGGTGGAAGTCCTGATCGCGGTCCAGGGAGGATGAACGACGCCATGCGCATCGCCGGCCAGCAGTTCTCATCGCGGTTGATCCTCGGCACGGGCGGCTTCCCGCGGCTGGAGACGCTGGCCGAGGCGATTCGCGAGTCGGGCACCGAGATGGTGACCGTGGCGCTGCGGAGAATTGATCCGGGGGCCCGTGGTTCGCTTGTTGATGTTCTTGATGCGTGCGGCGTCCGGATCCTGCCGAACACCGCCGGCTGTTACACGGCGCGGGATGCGGTGCTCACCGCCAAGCTCGCCCGCGACGCGTTCGCCACCGAGTGGATCAAGTTGGAGGTCATCGGCGACGAGCGCACGCTGCTGCCCGATGCGGTCGAGCTCGTCGCGGCGGCCGAAGAGCTGGTCGATGCGGGCTTCGTCGTGCTGCCGTACACGACCGACGACCCGGTGCTCGCGCGGCGGCTGGAGGACGTCGGCTGCGCGGCGATCATGCCGCTGGGCTCGCCGATCGGCTCGGGCATGGGCATCAACAACGTCTACAACCTGCGGTTGATCCGTGAGCAGACCGCGCTGCCGGTGATCCTCGACGCCGGCGTGGGGACCGCGAGCGACGCGGCGCTGGCGCTGGAGCTCGGCTGCGACGCCGTGCTATGCGCCAGCGCGATCTCGCGCGCGGAGGATCCCGTCGCGATGGCGCGCGCGATGCGCCTGGCCGTCGAGGCCGGCCTGCTCGCGCGCGGCGCCGGCCGGATTCCGCAGCGGCTGCACGCGACCGCGAGCACCGCTGAGGCCGGGACCGCCGAGTTCGTGCATCCGAGCGACCCCGCGGCGCCGATCCCTGCGAGCGACCCCGCGGAGACGGCTCCCACCGACCCCGCGCAGGCGATCCCACCATCCTCGTGATCGACCCGCTCGTCGACAGCTTCCAGGCCGCGCTCGTCGGCCGGGACCGCTCGGCCTTCGCCGCCTGCTGCGCGCTCGACGTCCATTACGAGGATCCGCTGACCGGGCCGGCGCTCCGCGGCTGCGACGCGCTCGGCGATCACGCGGCGCGCCTCTGGGTCGCCTCGCCCAACGCGAAGATCGAGCAGGCCGGCGAGCGCTTGGGCAATGGGCGCTACCTCGCGGCGCCGATTCGTCTGACCGGCACCCACACCGGCGAGCTGCCCGGCATGCCGCCGACGCGCAAGGCGTACTCGGTCCACGCCGTCCTGTACTGCGAGCTCGACCCGCCGCGCGAGCGCCTCTGGCGCATCCGCGCCTTCTTCGACCTCTACGACGCCTCGGTCCAACTTGGTGTGCTTCCCGCGCACGGCGGCGTCGGCGAGCGGGCGCTGATGCTCCTGCGCGGCTTCGGGCTGCGCGCGCGGTCCTAGCTCGTCGCCTCCTTGGCGACGACGTCGATGGTGCCCTCCATGCCGGGGTGCAGCGTGCACTCGTACTTGACGGTGCCCGCCTTGTCCGGGGTCCAGGTGTAGGACTTGTCCTTGCCGAAGGTCTCCGAGCTGAACGAGGCGCCGCTGTCGGCCTTGACGTCGTGGGGGACGGACTCGTCGTTGTGCCAGGTGATCTGCTGGCCGACCGCGACCTGGACGTGGTCGGGCTTGAAGTGCAAGGACTTCATCTCGATCGGGTCGCCGGCCTTCAACACCTCCGCCTTGCCGCCTCCACCGCCATCGGAGCTGCCGCATCCCGCGAGCAGAACGGCGAGGGCGAGGGTGGGGAGGAGGCGGCGCATGGCCTGGCGCAGCCTACGACGTGCGGAGCTCGATCAGCACCGGCGCGTGGTCGGAGAGACCGCCGCGCTCGAGTGTCCTCGGCGACACCGTGACGGTCAGTGCCCCGCGGGTGAAGAAGCGGTCGATGTGGTGGCCGCCGGCGTCGGTGAAGCCGGGCACGGTCGGGTCTGGCACGTTGGCGTCGCCGCCCAGCAGCGCGGGCGCGCCGGCGGCCCAGCGGCCGAGCGTCTCGCCGCAGCGCACCATGTCCGCGCGCGCGAGCGGCTTCGGGTTGGCGGTGGCGTGGACGTTGGCCACCCAGATCCCGGCCGCCGCGAGGTGCACGGCGTGGAGCATCCGGCGCTCGGGGCGCCAGCGCAGGCGCAGCGCGGCGTGGGCGGCGATCCGGTCGCCGCGGACGAGGATCGCGTTGGAACCGCCGCCGTTGGACTTGATCAGGTCCGGGCGCCGCTCTGCGATCCAGCGGCGGATCGGCAGGAGCGCGTTGCGCGACGTCAACACCGTGCGCTCGTCGGCGCCCGCGGCGCGCGCCAGGACCGGCGGCCACCACGGCGGGACCTCCTGCAGCAGCGCGACGTCCCAATCCCATCCCGAGATCTTGTCCGTGAACTCGTCGAGCAGCGCGTGCTCGGTCTCCGGGACCGACCGCCCGTGGAAGAGATTCCAGGTGAGGACCTTCATCACGGCTTATGATGCCGCGCTTCCCATGCGCCACTTGCTGACCGGCACCGAGCTCACCTCCGACGACCTCCACGCGATCCTCGATCGCGCCGCCGCGCTGAAGCTCGCGCCGCGCTCGAGCAATGTCCTGGAGGGCCGCACGGTCGCGCTCGTCTTCCAGAAGCCGAGCACCCGGACGCGCGTGAGCTTCGAGGCAGGCATCGTCGAGATGGGCGGCCACCCGATGGTCCTGCGCCCGGGCGAGACGCAGCTCGGGCGGGGCGAGTCGCTGCGCGACACCGCACGCGTCCTCGGTCGCCACGTCGCCGCGGTCGGGGTCCGGACGCATGCCGACAGCGAGCTGGAGGGGCTCGCGGCCGAGGACCAGCTGCCGGTCTTCAACATGCTCACCCAGAACGCGCATCCCTGCCAGGTGCTGGCCGACCTGTTGACGCTGCGCGAGGCGTTCGGCGCGTTGGAGGGCCTGAAGCTGACCTACGTCGGCGACGGCAACAACATGGCGCGGTCGCTGCTGGACATGGGGACGATCGCTGGCGTCGAGGTCGTGCTGAGCACCCCGCCGGAGTTCTCGCTGCCGGGCGTGGCGAGCGTCACCGATCCGCACGAGGCCGTCGCCGGCGCCAACGCGATCTCCACCGACGTGTGGGTGTCGATGGGCGACGAGGACACCGCCGACGCACGCCGCGCGGCGCTGGGCCCGTACCGGATCGACGACGCGCTGCTGGACGCCGCGGCGCCGGGGGCGATCGCTTTGCACTGCCTGCCTGCGCATCAGGGTGAGGAGATCACCGATTCGGTGCTCTACGGCCATCGCCAGCGCATCTGGGATGAGGCGGAGAACCGCCGCCACGCCCAGAAGGCGATGCTCGAGTGGCTGCTGGCCGGCTGAGCACCTGCTGAAGTCCCGGAGCGAGCCGCCGCCGGATGGGTCGGTGTGTGGGTTCCGGCGGCGGCGTCGCATTCCGGGGGGCTGGACCCGGTGTGGGGATGTGGCATCGGCTGGAACGTCGCCTGCCGCAAGAACTTGCGGCGATCTGAGCGGGTAGGGTCGCGGCGAGGACCTTGCCCCACCCCTGAAGGGATCTCTCTCCGCCATGCCGCAGCCCAAGAAGACCTCCGCGTCGGCGCGCAAGCCGGCGGCCCCCAAGAAGCCGGCGGTGGCGCGAAAGCCTGCGACGAAGAAGGCCAAGGCGACGAGGAAGCCCGCGGCGGCCAAGGCCAAGCCCGCGGCGGCCGCGGCGGTCCCTTCCACCGATGAGCTCACCGCCCACCTCGGCGCGCTGCGCGAGCGGCTCGTCTCCTCGCTGACGCTCACCAGCGACCGCCTGCAGGAGACCGTCGACGACGCGGTGCGCCGCGGGCGGATGACGCGCAAGGACGCCGAGGAGCTGCTGTCGACTTTGGTCACCGCGGGCCGCGCGCAGACCGACGCGCTGCTGGCCGACGTCGAGCAGCTGCTCGGCCGGGGCGCCGGCGACGCGGTCCTGCGCACCGTCGACCGGGCGCGCCGCCGTGTGGGCGCGGGCGTCGGCGGCAGCTTCCCGATCCTCGGCTACGACGACCTCACCGCGGCGCAGATCACCAAGCGCTTGACCGACCTCACGCCTGCGCAGCTGCGCAAGGTCCGCGACCACGAGCGCCGCCACGGGGCGCGCAAGTCGGTGTTGAACGCGATTGAGCGCAAGCTCGGGTGAGCGACACCTATACCTTGGTTCCGATCGGCCACGTGGTCGGCGGCCGCGACGTGGTGCGCGACGACGACTGGGGCGCCGAGCGGGCGACGATCCGCCTCGACGGTGAGCGCTTCACGCCTGACTCCGTCGCGGGCCTCGACGCTTTCTCACACCTCGAGGTCGTCTACCTCTTTGACCGCGTCGACCCCGACGCCGTCGAGCTCGGCGCCCGCCACCCACGCCGCAACACCGACTGGCCCCGCGTCGGGATCTTCGCCCAGCGCGCCAAGGACCGTCCGAACCGCCTCGGCGTCTCCCGCTGCGCGCTGCTGGCCATCGACGGACTCGACCTCGCCGTCGCCGGCCTCGACGCGGTCGCCGGCACGCCCGTCCTCGACATCAAGCCCTACATGAACGAGTTCGGCCCGCAGGGGCCGGTCCGTCAGCCGGCTTGGGCAAGCGAGCTGATGGCGGGGTACTGGTAGCTGTCGCTCAGGTGGTCAGCGCCGCGACCAGCGCGTCGGGATCGCTGAGCGTCCGTGCGCGGGCGAGCGCCCGGAGGTAGTCGGCGCTGGAGAGCAGCGGGTCGGCCACGGTGAGCCATGGTGCTGAGGGCCAGGTCAGGCCGGTCGCGGAGGCCATGCGGCGGGCGTAGCGCTCGCGCAGCGCTTGATCGGGCCCGTGGTCGAGCAGGTCGAGGTCGTGCAGGAGTGAGGCCGCGACCTGGCGCAGGCGCAGCCGCGCCATCGCGGCACGATGGTTCGCGAGGCGCTCGTCGGTGATCCCGTCGGTCGCCCGCGCCTCCAGCGCGAAGGCCAGCGCCTCGGCGTGCGCGCGGTCGGTCAGATGGCGATCCTCGAAGGGGGCGCGCGGATCGCGATGGCTGAGGTGGATCGCGTGGCCGGCCTCGTGGAAGAGCGCTTCGAGATCGGCCAGCCCGCCGCGCGGGGCGACGACGAGATGGACATCGTCGGGCACGGCGACCGCGGCGCAGAAGGCGCGCGGCGACTTGCCGGTGCGCGGTGCGGCGTCGAGGGTGAAGCGCTCCTCGATTCCCAGCACGGCCAGCTCGGCACGCAGGTGGGCGACGGGATCGGCCGGCAGCAGCGCGTCGGCCCACGCGGCGCGATGCACGCGCGGGAGGTCGAAGCGCGCGGTGACCGGGCCGCCGTCGCCGCCGTCCAGCGCGGGCGCTTGCGTCGCGCGCAGCAGCGCCTCGGCCTCAGCTGCCAGCGCGCCAGGATCGCGGCCATGCAAGGCGGCGAGCAGCGCACGCGTCGACGGCCAGCCCAGCGCCCGAGTCTCGGCGCGGACGCGCTCCAGGCCCTCGGCGGCCAAGGGCGTGAGTCGCCGGGTGACGATGTCCAGGCGCTGCTCCTCCAGCTCGACGCGCCGCGCGACGGTGGGCTCGACGGCCAGCGCGATGGTCAGGTCGGCCAGCCCCTCCTGGGCCTCGGCCTGCGCTCGGGCGGCGTCGGTCAGCGCGGTCGCGTTGCCCAGTCGCGCCTCGACGGCGAAGCGCAGCAGCCGCCGCGCCGGCTGGGTGCCGGTGACACCATCGCCACCCGTCCCCTCCGTCGTGCTCTCCGCGGCGGCCGCCTCGCGCAGCGCATCGATCGCCGCTTCGTCGTAGGCGGCGGCGTGGTGGCCGTAGAGCGAGTCCGGGTCCCAGGCGCCGTCGTGGCCCGCGAAGCGCCGGTGGTGGGCGCGGTTGAGGTCGGTGGCGAAGGCCTGCGCCCGGGCCCGGTAGGCGTCGAGGTCCATGGCGGTGCCATCCTAAGCGCGTGACCCCCGACGCTCCCGCCCCCACGACCAGCCCCGCCGAGGTTGCCAACCAGCCCAAGGGCGACCCGAGCATGCGCCCGCCACGGCCCGAGCGCGGCGATGAGGTGGAGTTGCGCATCGACTCGCTTGCCTTCGGCGGCGCCGGCGTCGCCCGCTACGGCGACGGCCACGGCTGGGTCGTCTTCGTCCGCGATGCGCTGCCCGGCGACACCGTCCGCGCGGTGATCACCAAGCGCAAGCGCCACTACGGCGAGGCGCGGGTGGTGGAGATCGTCACGCCGTCGCCCGATCGCGTCGCGCCGCTGGCTGACCACCCGGGCGCGCCCTGGCAGGTCATCCCCTACGAGCAGCAGTTGGAGATCAAGAGCCGGCAGGTCGACGATGCACTGCGTCGCCTCGGCCATCTCGACGGCTTCGAGCTGCTGCCGATCGTGCCCGCCGAGCAGCAGTGGCGCTACCGCAACAAGTTGGAGTTCTCGTTCGGGACCGATGCCGAGGGCCAGCTCATCTGCGGCTTCCACGCCCCGGGGTCGTGGGAGGACATCGTGCACGTCGAGGATTGCCTCTTGCAGTCCGAGCGTGGCAACCAGGCGCGGCGCGACGTGCTGGCGTGGGCGCGCGCGGCGGGGTACACGGCGTATGACCGCCGCTCGCAGTTGGGTGCCTTGCGCAACCTGGTCATCCGCGAGGGCCGTCGCACCGGTGAGATCCAGGTGCGGCTGGTTGTCAGCGATGGCGTCGAGGTCGACGCCGGCACGCTGCACGCGGCGGTGGCCGCCGACAGCCTGTTGGTGACGAGCATCGAGACGGTCGGCGAGACGACCGCGGGCGGCTCGACCGAGCTGGTGGCCGGCAACGCCAAGATCGGCGAGGAGCTCGGCGGTCTGCAGTTCCAGCTCTCGGCCCAGGCGTTCTTTCAGACCAACACCGAGATGGCCGAGAAGCTCTACGCGGTCGCGGCCGAGGTCGCGGGCCTGCAGGGCTGGGAGCGGGTCTATGACCTCTTCTGCGGTATCGGCACGATCGGGTTGTCGTTGGCCTCGAAGTCCGGCGAGGTCTGGGGTTTGGAGATCGTCGAGACGGCGATCTCCGACGCCATCAACAACGCCAAGGCCAACAACATCTCCAACACCAACTTCTTTGCGGGCGACGTGCGGTTGGCGCTGCGCGAGCTGGTCGAGAAGGCGGGCCGCCCGGATGTGATCGTGGTTGACCCTCCGCGCGCTGGCCTGTCACAGAAGGTCGTCCGCCGCGTGCTCGAGGCCTCGCCGAAGCGCATCGTCTACGTCTCCTGCAATCCGACGACGCTCGCGCCCAACGCCGCGCAGATGGTCGAGGCCGGTTACCTCCTCAAGACCGTCCGGCCCGTCGACATGTTCCCCCAGACCCCGCACATCGAGTGCGTGGCCCTGCTCGAGCGCGGTCCCGAGGCCAACCAGATCGCAGCCGGGGACTGAGCAACACCGCTCAGCGGTTACGGGATCGCGTCGATCTCGCGACGAAGCTGCGCCGATCGCTTGGGTGTGTGCCGGTGGGTGAGACGCTGGCGGCGTGCCGCGCCTGCTCGCCGAGATCGCCTACCAGAGTGCTGTGCACGCGCTTGGTCAGCAGGAGGCGGCGCTCAACGAGCTTCGCGGCCGTACAGGGACCCTGCTGGCCGCCGAAGCGTTGACGACGTCGTTCCTAGGGGCCGCTGCGATCCAGCATGGTGCGCTTGCGCTCCCGGGTCGCCTGGCGATCGCATGCTTCGGGATCTCGCTGTGTGCCGCGCTCTTCGTCCTGCTGCCCTGGCGCGGATTGCAGTTCTCGCTCGCAGGCTCACTGCTCTACGAGAGCTTGCACGCCTGCGAAGAGGACGAAGAAGAGATCCATCGCCGAGCGGCGTATTGGCTCGAGGAGCTCTGGCGCGAGAACGAGCTCGTGATCGCTCGTCTCTATCCATTGTTCACCAGCTCGGCCGCGGCGCTTGCGCTCGAACTGGTGCTCTGGGCAGTCGCGCTCAAGGGCATCTTATGACAGACGAGGCTGTATTATGACAGCAATGGAACCCAAGTCGACGCTTCCACCGCCTCCTGGACCTCCGCCTCCGGGCCTCGGGCATCCGGAGGTCATCTGGCCCTGGGTGAAGTTCATCGAGCGCCGGCGCGCAGCGCGGCAGGCGGCGAAGGAGGCAGGGGCTCACGAAAAGGACGCCGACGAAGCCGACGTTTCGCGAGGCCATGCCCAGCGATGATGCTGCCTGAGCCGCCCTAGCAGCCGGCTACTTGCGCAGCCAGTCCGCGAGCTGCTCGGTCGCCGAGCCCACCGCCTCGCCCGCGTCGCGAAACGCGCTGCGGAAGCGATCGGCGTAGTGCTCGGCCGCGTCGCCGGCCTCGTCGCGCACGCCGGCCTCCTCGCCGCGGCGGAGGTACTCGCCGCCGACGATGCGGTCGTACTCGCCCGAGCGCACCCACGCCATGAGCTCTTGGGCACGGCGCACCGGCATCGGGTGGGTGATGTTGAGATCGATGAACATCCGTGACAGCCGCTCCAGCCCGGTGCCGCCGCTGTCGTAATCGTGGGCCTGGGCCATGAACTGCGAGAGGTCGAGCTCGTCGGCCTCGGCGCCCGCGGCGAGGACCATGAGCGTCCGGCAGACGACCTCGGGGTCGCGGGTCACGAGCGCCGCGGCGCGGTCGCAGGAGAGCTCGGCCGCGCGCGACCACTCCAGCAGCGCGGTGCGGACCGCCATCAGCGGCAGGCCCGCGATGATCGGCACGCGGATCGAGGTGCCCATCCGCAGCAGGATCGTGAGCGCCGTGAAGTAGAGGACGTGGTCGGCGAGGACGTGGCCGGCCTCATGGGCCAGGACCGCGCGGCGCTCCTCGGGGCGCAGCAGCCGCACCAACTCGGAGTTGACCACCACGATCGGCCGCCCCGCGCCGATCGTGCTGGCGTTGGCCACTGGGATCTGCGTGATGTACAGCTCCGGCGCGTCGTCGAGATCCAGGGTCCGGAAGACCTGGTTGTGCAGGTTCCACGTCTCGGGCAGCTGCGCGGGCCCGAGGCGCACTGACGAGCCGAGGTAGTACGCGCGCAGCGCCCGCTCATACCCCAGCTCGATCAGCTTGCGCACCACCTGATCGAGCCCCGGGATCGACGCGAGCGCCGCGGTGGCCGCGCGATCGGCCGGGTGCTCGAAGGCGCGCGGCGAGATGTCCTTGAGCTGGTAGCCGTCGACGGGAAGCGTCACGCGGCGATGGTGCCAGGCGCCTCCGTCGGCTGCGCTGCACCGTTGACCAGTGTGGCGGAAGCAACTGCCGCCTCCGCGCGTGCCAGCGCGAGCACGAAGCCCACGCCCGCCAGGCTCAGCGCGCCGCAGCCGACCGCCACGAGCTCGAACGCGCTGCCGGTCTCCGCCGCGGTCGGCGCGCCGACGGCCGAGAGGAACACGCTGCCCAGCGTCGCGACACCGAGCGCGAAGCCGAGCATGTTGATGGTGTTGAAGAGCCCGCTGGCGTCATGGGCCTGCTCGGGTGCGACGCCCGCGATCGAGCGCGTGATCACCTGGCTGTAGCCCGCACCGAACCCGGCGCCCGCCAACGCGAGCAGCGGCAGCGCCTCGGCGTCGCTCCACGTCCCGCCGCCGGTCACCGCGCCCAGCCCGAGGTAGCCCAGGGCCGACAGCGCGAGGCCCAAGGGCGCCAAGCGCCGCCCGATCGCCGGCGCCAGCGTCGGCACCGTGAGGCTCGTGATCGCGAAGCCGACCGCGTAGGGCGCGAACGTCAACCCGGCGCGCAGCGGGCTGTCGCCCAGCCCCTGCTGGAGGTGCAGCGTCAAGGTGAACAGGAAGCCGCCGTAGGCGATCATGATCGCGGTCGTGCTGGCCATGCCGAGGCCGAAGCGCGGCGCCGCCAGCAGTCGAACATCCGCGACCGGCGTGCCGCCCTGCGCCCGCAGACGGCGCATGTGCAAGGCCAACACCATCGCCGTCGGGATCGCCGCAGCCAACGACGCCCACGTCCACCACGCCCAATCGACCTGATGGCCGAAGACCAGCGGGACCATGACCAAGGTGATGGTGTCGGTCAGCAGTGCGACGCCGAGCCAATCCATTCGGCGGCCCGACGGCCGTCGCGTGACCGGCAGCAGCCGCGGTCCGATCGCCAGCAGCGCGAGGCCGACCGGCACGTTGATGAGGAACACCGGCCGCCAGGAGGCACCAAGGACATCAAGATCGACCAGCGCCCCACCAAGGACCTGTCCGACGACGACCCCCGCGCTCACGACCGTCGCAAGCAAGGCCATGGCCTTCATCCGCGCCGCACCGTCATATTGGAGCTGGATCACCGTCATCACCTGCGGGCCCATCGCCGCGGCGGCGACCCCTTGGCCGATGCGCGCGACGATCAGCACGGGCGTCGTCCACGCCAGCCCGGCGAGCAAGGACATCACCGTGAATCCGGCGAGTCCCGACAGGAACAGCCGCCGATGGCCGTGATCGTCGCCCAACCGCGCGCCGGTGATCAGCAGCGCGGCGTAAGCGAGCGCGTAGCCCGAGATCACCAGCTGCAAGGCGGCGCCCGAGACGCCGACGTCGGACTGGATCGCCGGCCCGGCGACGTTGACGATCGCCGTGTCGAGGCTGGCCATGAACGTCCCGGTGAGCAGGACGGCCAGCGCGGCTCGGCTCGGGGCTTGGGTGCGAAGGGGGAGAGCGGTCATGTCCACCAATCTCCCGCCGCGGCGGCGTCCGGTCGATTCCCTCGGAGGTAACGACGGCGCGCCGCCGTTGGGTAGGTTGCCGTGCATGCGCGCCGCGACCGTCCGCGACGGCGAGATCGTCGTCGAAGACCATCCCGAGCCCACGCCCGGCCACGGCGAGGTGCTGATCGCGGTCCGGGCCGCGGCGCTGAACGGCGCCGACATGATGCAGAAGCGCGGCCTCTACCCGGCGCCGCCCGGCTGGCCGCAGGACATTCCGGGGCTCGACGTCGCCGGTGAGGTCGCGGCGGTCGGGGAAGGCGCGACCCGTTTCGAACAAGGCGACCGCGTCATGGGCTTCGTCGGCGGCGGCGGCCAGGGTGAGCGGCTCGTCGTTCACGAACGGCTGCTCATGCCGGTCCCCGACGAGCTCGACTGGCCGCAGGCCGGCGGCTTCAGCGAGGTCTTCACCACCGCCCGCGACGCCCTCTTCACGCAGGGCGGCCTCCAGTCCGGCGAGCGCCTGCTGATCCACGGCGCGGCCGGAGGGGTCGGGACGGCTGCGATCCAGCTCGGCGCTGCGACGGGCGCCGAGGTCGTCGCCAGCGTCCGCAACCCCGATCACCACGCGGCCTGCGCCGCGCTCGGCGCCCACACCGTCATCGGCGCCGAGGACTTCGCCGACCACGGACCCTTCGACGTCATCCTCGAGCTCGTCGGCGCGCCCAACCTCCCCGCCAACGTCAAGGCGCTCAACACGCTCGGGCGGATCGTCGTCATCGGCATCGCCGGCGGCGCGAAGGGTGAGCTGAACCTCGGCGCGCTGATGGGCAAGCGCGGTCGGATCAGCGCCTCGATGCTGCGCGGCCGGTCGTTCGAGGACAAGGCGCTGGTCGCCCGCGAGGTCGAGCGCCACGTCCTGCCACTGGTCCGGCGCGGCGTGATCTCGGTCCCCATCGCCGAGACCTACGCGCTCGAAGACGCGCCCGCCGCCTACGGGCGCTTCGCCGCCGGCGGCAAGCTCGGCAAGATCGTCCTGACGATGGGCTCGTGAACGCCGTCGAGCGCCTCTGGCGCGCCATCCGCAAGGAGGACTGGCCGGCCGCCCAAGCCCAGTTGCACGAGCACGCCGTCATCCGCTGGCCGCACACCGACGACCGCTTCGACCGCGCGATCGACTACATCACCGCGCACCGCCTGCACGGCGGCCGCACACGCGTCGACGTGCGCCGCGTCATCAGCGAGGGCAAGCACGTCTCGGTCTACGCGGTCATCGACGACGCCGGCGAGGTCTGGTACTGCGGGGGCATCTACGAGCTGCAGGACGGCCACATCGCCTCCGGGACCGAGATCTACACCCGCGAGGGCGCGCTCGGGCGCATCGCCGACCGGCGCTAGAAACGTCTACGCGTTCGCCGCGCGCAGCAGCGCCGGCAGCTTGTCCGCCCGATCGCCCTAGCTGGCGTTCGCTTGCCGCAGCAAGGCCGGCAGGCGATCGGCGTTGACCAAGAAGTACGCCGCCGCCAGCAGCGGCAGCACCGGGATCGCCGTATCCAGCGCGACCTTCAGCACGATCGCCAAGACGGTCGCTAGCCACAGCGCCACCGCGGTTGCCCGCGGCCGCAGGTCATAGCGGCGCGCGAAGACCAAGAAGACGCCGGCGAAGACGACGTCGGAGATCCCCAGCCGGCCGGCCGGCAGCCCGTTGCCCCAGTCGGGCATCTCCAGCGACAGCGGGTCGCCCGGCTGGGTCTGGCCGGCGTTGGCCAAGATCTCGCTCGGCCCGCCCGCGAAGGTCGAGATCACATCGATCGCGGCGACGAAGACCGGCAGCGCCAGCGCCAGCGACGGCGCCAGCAGGCCGACCGCGAAGATCCCGCCGAAGGCCGCGTAGGCGATCGCCTCGATCGGCGTCGCCGCCGCGCCGAAGTTCGCGACGTTGAAGCCCGCGACCAGCCCGAACGCACCGATGGTCAGCACCATCAACAACGGCGGCGAGTCCGTCACCGGGATCACGCACGCGATGCAGATGAAGATGAACGCCGAGCCGACCGTGCAGGCCACGAGGATCGACGTGTCGACGTCCCCGATGACCGGCAGCGCAGGAGCGGCGAGGAAATAGGCCTGCGCCGCCGCCAGCAGGGCTAGTACGGCGGCAGGTCCGCGTACCACTCGCCCAGGACCCGGAAGGCAGACCAGAAGGCGCGCTTGGCGTCCTCCTCGTCGAGGCACTCGTCGATGTTCGGCGTCACGATCGCGTCGATCGACGCCGTGAGCTGCTGGCGGGCGCCGGGGACATACTCCAGCGGCTTGGCCAGCGGGACGTCGAGGTCGTTGAGCGCGGTCAGCGCGTCCTCGCCCATCACGACGACGACCTTGGGCTGCACGATCGCCAGCTCCTCGACGACGCGCGCCATGCACGCGGGGTCGGCCAGCGACGGGTCGCCGACCGGGCACTTCACGCAGAGCGTGCCGTAGACCGCGAGCGGATCGACCTGCAGCCGCTTGAGCGCCTTCATCAGCGCCGTGCCGGACCGTCCGTAGAAGGCGACGCCCTCCTCGACCTCTGAGGGCATCGGCGCGTGCTTGAGCAGGAAGACGTCAGCCTGGGGATGCCCCGAGCCGAGCACGGGCATGATCCCGCCGCGCGGACAGGAGTCGCAGTCCTGCAACTCCCGGGTCAGGCTGTTGAGCTCGCGGATGGCGCGCTCGAGGTACTTCTCACGGATCTCGTCGTCAGTCGCTGGCATGGACGATCCGAGATTCGACGGTCCCGGAGTCGGCCCCTGCGGCTGCATCAGCCCTTGCGCGCCGCTCGACGAATACGACGGTCGCGACGCGCACGCCGCGCGGCCCTCGGCGTGGCCTTCGTCTCCAGGAACTTCAGCGCCTGGACGTAGAGCAGCGTGCCCGACTTCGTCGAGATCTCCGCATGGCGCAGCGACTCCAGGAACTCCTGCGGGCCGTCGAAGTCGCGCATGCGAATGCGCACCGAGCCGAGGCCCGCGGCCACGTGCGAGTCGCTACCCGCGCCGCGCACGATCTGGTACTTGGCCGCGAAGCGCTCGGCCTCCTCGTTGAAGGAGCCGATCGCGACGCGCGGGTTGTAGACCTCGATCGCGTCGACGTCGTCGAGGATCTTGAGCAGATGCTCGTAGTCGGGGACCGCGTGCATGCGGTCAAACGGGTGCGGCACGTAGACCAGCCCGCCCTGGCGCTTGATCTCGGCGACGGTCTCCTCGAGCGTCAGGCCGCGCGGGATCTTCTCCTTCAGGAAGAGACCGATCACCTCGCCCTGCGCCGCGGTCTTGACCTCCTCGGCGATGATGATCTTGACCCCGAACTCCGCGGCCTTCTCGGCGGCCTCGAAGGCGCCGGAGACCTCGTTGTGGTCGGTGACGGCGATCGCGCCGAGACCCTGCTCACGCGCCGTGGCCAGCAGATGCTCGACCGGCGTGGCGCAGTCGCCGCTGTGGTCGGTGTGCATGTGCAGGTCGACGTCGATGAGCTTGCGGTTGGCCATCGAGGCCCACAGCTCGGGGTCGCCGGTCGGATCGTGGCGGCGGGCCACGACTCCTCTATACGAGGCCTCGACCTCGTCGGCCAGCGCCGACCACGAGCGCGCGGTCGGCGCCCCGTCGCGCAGCCGCGCGCGCAGCGCCGGGTCGGTGATCAGCCGGCGCAACTGGCCGGCGAGCACCTCGGTGTCGGCCGGCTCGAAGAGCAGGCCGTCTCCATCGGCGAGCTCCTCGTAGACCGGCAGCCGCGAGAGGACCGGGATCGCGCCTGCGGCGATCGCGCGCATGACCAGCGCGGGGGCGGGGCGGGGGCCTGCGGAAGCGGCGACGAGGATGTCGGCGTGGGCGACCGCCTCGTCCTCGCCGTCGGTGGCGAAGCGCACACGCTCGCGCAGCTCGGCGCGTAGCGGCGTCGAGGACGAGGGACCCTGGGCGCTGACGACCGTCGCCTCCCACGGCAGGTCGAGATCGAGGCGGCGCAGCGCGCGCAGGAACACCCGCAGCGCCTGGCGCTCCTCGACGTCGACGAACGCGATCCGCACGGGCGCGTCGGGCGCGCGCTGCACGTGCTCGGGCGGCGTGCCGGTGCCGGGCGGAGCGAGCTCGTAGGCCGCCGGGAAGAAGCGCTGCATGAGGTCTGCGGTCGCGCCGAACGCGGCGTGGCGGGCGTCGAGGCGGCCGAAGACGAGCGTGACGAGCTTGCGCGCGACCTGCGTGGCCACGACCCGCTCGGCGGGCGCGTGGAAGGTCCCGACGTTCAGCGCGCGCGAGTGGCGCAGCGCGACCGAGGCCACCGACGGCGCGAACGGCTCGTGGACGTGGCAGATGTCGAAGGGCGCGGCGGTCAGCAACTCCTCGACCGTGCGGGCGACGTCGATCGGAACCGCAGGCCGCCGCCGCCCGGCACCCTCGCCGTTGCTCGCGCCGCCGCCGACCGGCAGCACCTCGCCGACCGCCAGGACCCGTACCTCGCCGGGCTCGCCGAGCACGTCCCCGCTCCGGATCGCGCGGCGCGCCGTCCTGACCGCCTCCTCGTCGCGCGACGGCGCGGCGACGACGACGCGATGGCCGCGACCGGCGAGCTCCTCGCTCAGCCGGGCGACGTAGGTGTTCACCTCGTGCCGGTCCTCCCAGGGATAGGGAGAGACCTGGACGATGGACAGCGGATCCACCGGCTCAGCATAGGCCAGCAGCGAGGGTGGGCCTGTTGAGCGCGATCACGCCGCGTCGTACGGGCTCACCCGCTCCGAGATGCTCATCCGGGTCGGGGTGGGCCTGTTGAGCGCGAGCAGATCGCGTCAGGCAGGCCCACCCCACCGGGCGGTGGCGCTAGGCCTTGGCGGCCGCGCGCTTGCGCGCCGGCTTGGCCGCGCCCTTGGGCGAGGTCAGCGACTTGCCGCGGTGGTACTTGGCGATGAACTTCTCGGTGTTGTCGCGCGCGATGTCGTCGGGCACCTGGTTGTGCGGTGACTTCATCAGGTAGGACGACGGGCCGTCGAGCTGGCCGCCGACGCCGTTGTTGAGCGCCAGCTTGGCCAACCGCACCGCGTCGATCACGATGCCGGCGGAGTTCGGCGAGTCCCAGACCTCGAGCTTGAGCTCGGCCGTCAGCGGCACGCCGCCGAACGCCTCGCCCTCGAGGCGGATGTGGGCCCACTTGCGGTCGGTGAGCCACGGCACGTAGTCCGACGGGCCGACATGGACGTCGTCGGCGGGGATGTCCAGACCGGCGACCGAGGTGACGGCGTTGGTCTTGGAGATCTTCTTGGACTCCAGGCGCTCACGCTCGAGCATGTTGAAGAAGTCCATGTTGCCGCCGACGTTGAGCTGCGACGTGCGCTTGAGCTTGACGCCGCGCTCGTGGAACAGACGGGCCAGCACGCGGTGCGTGATCGTGGCACCGACCTGCGACTTGATGTCGTCGCCGATGATCGGGAGACCGGCCTTCTTGAAGCGCTTGTCCCAGTAGTCCTCGCGGGCGATGAAGACCGGGATGCAGTTCACGAAGCCGCAGCCGGCCTCGAGGATCTGCTCGACGTACCACTTGGTCGCCTGCTCGGAGCCCACCGGGAGGTAGGACACGACGACGTCGGTGCGCGTCTCCTTGAGGATCGAGACGATGTCGGCCGTCTCGCCCGGAGCCTTGGTGATCTTCTGCGACAGGTACTTGCCGAGGCCGTCGTGCGTCATCCCGCGGTAGACGGGGACACCGAGCTTCTTGGGGACCTTGTTGGTGAACTTGATCGTGTCGTTCGGCGCGGCCCAGATGGCCTGCGCGAGGTCCTTGCCGACCTTCGTCTTGTTGATGTCGAAGGCGCACGTGAACTCGATGTCGCGCGGGTGGTAGCCGCCGAGGTCGTTGTGCATGAGACCGGGGATGGTCTCGTTGTTCTTGTCGTCGGCGTAGTGGTAGACGCCCTGGACGAGGGAGTTCGCGCAGTTGCCCACGCCGATGATCGCGACGCGGACCTTGTCGCGCTGGTAGCGCGCCGAGCCGTTGGTCGCCGGAGCGGCCGCCGTCTTCTTGGGGGCCGTGATGCCGTTGGTGCCGATGGTGCTCAAGGGGGAGTTGCCTTTCTCGAAGTCTCGGGATCAACTATCCCGCCGTCGCGTCGCGGTTACAGCGGCGCGGGCTCCGTCAGGGCCTTCCGGACGTGGAAGATGCGCTGCAGGACGGTGATGGTGCTGAGCCCCGCGAGGACGTACACAGCGGGCGCCAGCAGCTCGAAGTCTGCCAGACCGGCGCCTTTGGCGAACAGCAGGCCGATGCTGAGGATGACGACCCGCACGGCGCGGGTCGCGATGCCGACCTTGCACTCGACGCCGAGCGCCTCGGCCCGGGCCCGCGTGTAGGACACCATCAAGGACGCCAGGACGGCGACGACGCAGGCCGCGACGGCGAACTCCATGTGGCGCGAGGCGAAGTACGCGGCGACCGTCGTGAGGACGACGCCCTCCTCGATCCGGTCCAGCGTCGAGTCCAGGAACGCGCCGAACGGCGAGCCCTTGCCCGACATCCGCGAGTAGCGACCGTCGAGCGTGTCGCAGACCGAGCCGACGATGAAGACCACACCGGCGAGGAAGAAGAGGCGCTCGGCGACGAGCACGGCGGCGATGACGCAGAGCGCGAAGCCGGTCAGCGAGATCGCATTGGGCGTGAGGCGCGACTCGATGAGCCGGTTGCGCACGAGCTCGCGGCGCTCGCGCGAAGAGGGTGACGTGGACATGTGGAGGGAGCGGTTCTAAGCCGTGGCTTTGGCGGGCGAGAAGGCCCACGCTTCAGGGCGCTTCTGCGCGAGCCACCGCGCAGCGTAGAAGCTCACGGCCGCGGTCGCTGCGCCGAGCACGGCGTCGAGCACCCAGTGGTTGCCCGTGGAGACGACCACCCAGAAGAGGATCAGGGGGTAGACGGCCCAGAAGAGCTTGGCCGGACGCCACGTGCACATCTGCGCCAGCGACCACCCGATCAGCAGCGCGTTGCAGCAGTGCATCGACGGGACGGCGGCGTAGGGGTTGAAGAGCGCGTTGACCTTGACGTCGTTGTGGTCGACGCCGGTGAAGTTCGAGACGGTGTCCTGGAAGCCGAGCTCCGGGAAGAAGCGCGGCGGGGCGACCGGGTAGATCAGGTAGCCGACCAGCGCGATGCCCATCGCGACGATGAACATGTTGCGCACGAAGTAGAAGCGCTCGTTGTGGAACAGGTAGATGTAGATCAACGCGGCCAGGCAGATCGTGGTCTGCGCGTTGATGTAGATCCAGCTGGCGACATCGGTGGCAAAGCCCCAGCCGCTGGTCCACGACTGGACGGTCGGCTCAATGAAGAGCCCGGTGGCCTGCTCGATGTTGATCAGGTGCCGCGCGTGCTGGAAGGCCGTCGTCGCGCCCTGGGGATCATCGATCGCGCCGCGCGTGAGCCGGTAGGCGTAGTACGCCGACGCGAAGAGCGCGATCTGGCGCAAGACGTCGAGCGGACCGTGTGGGAAGACCTTCCCCATGAGTCGTGTGAGACCGACCGGCATGGAACGGGCGATGTTATCGACCTGATACCGCGGCACGCAGTAGAGCTGGCCGCACCTAACAGCCCCTAACCGGGCACGGCGGCGCTCACCCGCTGCAGCGCGCTGAGGTGGCGCGGATGCGGCGCAGCGAGAAGCGGGTCGACAGCCGGATGCGGCCGGGCCGGCGGGCGTCGATGGCCGTCGATGCCGTGTCCACCGCGCCATCGGGCATCACGCAGCCGGCCCCGCGCGTGATCTTCCAGTAGGGGGTGAAGCGCACCTTGAGGTGGACGCGTCCCGCGCGCGGGACGTCGAGGTCGACGCTGTCGTGGCCGAGCGCGACGACGCGTGCGCCGGTGGCCAGCGGCGTCGGGTTAGGCACGGCGAAGACGCGCCAGTGCGCGTCGTGGAAGACCTCGCGCAGCCCGGGCACGTCGCCGTTGCGAACGCGCTTGGCCTCGGCGGCGGCGGAGTAATCGATCGGAGCGTCGGCGAGCGCGACGTAGCGCACGGCGTTGGCGTGCAGCCAGTTCAGATAGCGCTGCCCGGTGAGTCGCCGGCCGTCGTAGAAGAGCGGGTTGACCTTGCGATCCAGCTGGCGCTCCCAGCCGCGCGCCAGCGGCACGGTCGGTGCGACCCGCGCCGACTCCCAGTGGTTGTCGGTGAATGGGATCTCGATCCGGAACGGACCCTCGGCCGCCTGGCGGCCGTGCAGGAAGGCGAGCATCCCGTCGTAGTAGGAGGCGTGGACCGAGGCGTCGCCGCTGGCGCGCACCACGTCGTCGACCGGCGATGACCACTGCCAGTACAGCAGCGGAAGCAGGAGCAGAAAGAGCGCACGCCGGCGGTCGGGCCACAGGGTCAGCGCCGCCAGCGGCCCGGCGAAGAGCGCACCGAGGCGCACGGCATTGCCGCCCATCGGCGTGCTCAGCGCGGCGCTGATCACGAGCAGCACCGCGTAGAGGCCAAGCCCGATCCGCAGCCCCGGCGCGGCCGAGCGCCACAGCACCGCGATGACCAGCAGCGTGCCGGCCAGCGTCGGCCAGAACGCGCTGGCGACGAACGGAAAGCTGCCGCCTTCGGGGAAGAGGACCGACAGCAGGAGCGCGGGCGCCAGGGTCGCGGCCAGCAGGGCGGCCGTGGCGACGGTGCGCCGCCGCGGAATCCCCCAGGCGAGCAGCGCGAGGGCCAGGAACGCCGCGGCGACCGGGCTGGCCAGCGCGGCGCCGGCACCTGCGATCGCGCACCACCACAGCCGCCCACGGGCCAGCGCGAGGACCGCGAGGAGCGCAAAGGCGACGCCGAGCGCGAAGGTCAGCCGGCCGGTGACCAGCGAGACCTGCGTCGCAATGGCAAACCAATACGCCGCCGGCCGGCCGCCCGGCTTTTCCGCGACGAGCCGCTCGAACGCCCACGCCGAGACGACCGCCGCGACCGCGCCCACCAGCTGCGGCGAGGTCAGCGCCGCCAGCGGCGGAAAGAGGATCGAGTACGCCGGGTTGTGATGGCCGCCGTACCAGCCGTTGTCCCACAGCACGAAGCCGTGGTGCTCGAAGAGCCACGTCCGATAGGTCTGGGCCGCGAGGTCGGCGCTCGGCGGGTCGACGATCAGGTAGACCGCCGCCAGGACGGCGGCGACCAGCCACGCTGGAATTGTGCGGCGGCGCGTCAAGCGCCGCCGAGCGTACGACCTAGGAGCTGAAGTCCGCGGTGATCGCGTTGCCGCGCTGCGCGCCCAGCGTGCCGTAGACGCGGCCGACGCCGACGCGGCGCAGGCGGCCGTTCATCAGCACGTGGCGGTGCGGGGCGGAGTTGAGCCAGAGCCGGAGCAGGGACTTGGCGTTCACGCCGGCGCCGGTGGGCGCCCAGGCCAGCGTCTCGCCGTACTGGCGGCGCTTGCCGGCGCGTTGGAGGCGCGTGGAGAAGGTGGAGCCGTCGAAGGACGAGTGGCTCAAGGCGTTGTACTTGAGCATCAGCGACGAGTGGCGGCGGGCGACACGCGCCAGCGGCGCGGTCAGCTTGACCGTGGGCAGGCGATGCGCGCGGCGGATGCGGTTGATCTCGCGGACGATCGCGATCTCGGCGGCCGAGGAGGCGGCGTAGGCGGGCGGGGGTGCGGCGACGGGCATGGGCATGGGTCTCCTGGTCCGGGTGATCGGATTCGGGGATCGGGCTTGTCCATGCCCGGCGAACATCCACGGCCGCTGAACGACGGCCCTTCCGGGTTCGGGACGTGGAGGACATCCCCTGCCGGAGCCGGGGACCCTATCCACACACTCAGATCGACCTCGTGTCCAAGCCGTGAAGCCCTGCAACGCGCCAACCGTGCGAACCGTGGGTACGCTGGGGCGCGGATGCGGATCCTCTGCGTGGGAGAGGCGCTCGTCGACCTGGTCTGCGAGCGCCCGGTGGCCTCGATCTCGGAAGCCGAGGCTTTCGTGCCGCGCTTCGGCGGCGCGATCGCCAACGTGGCCGTGACGGCGGCGCGGCGGGGTGCCGACGTCGCGTTGGCCGGCGGTGTGGGGACCGACGCGTGGGGCACGTGGCTGCAGGAGCGCCTCGCGGCCGAGGGCGTCGACCTCACCTGGTTTGACCGCCGCGACGAGATCGCCACGCCGGTCGCGTTCGTCACGCTCGACGCCGAGGCCCAGCCGTCGTTTGCGATCTACGGCGACGGGCTGCGGGCGGCGATCACCGGACTGGGAGATCGCTTGCTGGAGGCCGTCGACGCATGCGACGCGCTCTTCTTCTCCTCCAACACGCTGGTCGGCGAGGACGAGCGCGCGGCGACGCTCGCCGCCCGCAGCCGCGCGCTGGCCACCGGCAAGCCCGTGATCGTCGACCCCAACCTGCGGCTGGAGCGCTGGCGTTCGCGGTCGGCCGCCGTCGAGATCGTCGGGCCGTGCGTCGAAGGCGCCTTCTTGGTCAAGTGCAACGAGGACGAGGCGCTGGCGCTGACCGGCGAGTTGGAGCTCGAGCACGCGGCAGCGTCGCTGCTGGCCGCCGGTGCGCAGCACGTCGTCGTCACGCGCGGCGCCGACGGCGCGCTGCTGCGCGGCGGTGGCTTGGACCGGACGGTGCCGGGCGTGCCGGCGCGGCCGGTCGACGCGACCGGCGCCGGCGACGCGGTCACCGGCGTCCTGCTGGCGGCCTTGGCGCGCACCGGCTTTTACCCCGCGGCCCTGGCGGCGATGCTGCCCGACGCGGTCGCCGAGGGGGCACGGGCGGTCGAGCGCTACGGGGCGCTTTCTTGAGCACCGAGAAGCTTGCGACCATCCCGCGTGACACGTGGCACGTGCCGACACGCGCCCGCACGGCACGGCTGCGCGACAAGCTGCGCGACGTCTACGGCGTCCCGATCGCGCCGCCGCACGAGGACCCGCTGGCCGAGTTGGTCCTGACCGTCCTGTCGCAGTCGACCAACGACCGCAACCGCGACGTGGCGTTTCTGCGATTGCGCGACCGCTTCGACACCTGGGACGCGGTGCGCGACGCGCCGGTCGCCGAGGTCGAGGAGGCGATCCGGCCGGGCGGGATCTCCAAGGTGAAGTCCCAGCGGATCCACGACATCTTGGTCGCGATCGAGGAGGCCAACCGTGTTGATGGCCTTGATCTGGGATGGATGCGCGACGCGCCGGTCGCGGAGTCGCGCGACTTCCTCTGCGCCCTGCCCGGTGTAGGACGCAAGACCGCGGCGTGTGTCTTGTTGTTCTCCTATGGGTTGCGCGACGTGCCGGTCGACACGCACGTCTCGCGCGTCGCCATGCGCCTGCACCTGCTGCGTCCGGGCGCGCCGTTCGAGGAGCTTCACGACGAGATGCTGGCACTGACACCGCCGGGCGCCGAGCTCGAGTTCCACGTCAACTTGCTGCGCCACGGTCGGCGGACCTGCCACGCGCAGCGGCCATCATGTAGCACTTGCATCTTGC
Source organism: Baekduia sp. (assembly GCF_035996765.1). Taxonomy (NCBI): domain Bacteria; kingdom Bacillati; phylum Actinomycetota; class Thermoleophilia; order Solirubrobacterales; family Baekduiaceae; genus Baekduia; species Baekduia sp. The sequence continues at coordinate 2,793 of NZ_DASYJG010000099.1, read as the reverse complement.
GATCGTCATGTCCGGAACGGCGCGCGTAGCCCTTGCCACCTGCTCGTTCTTCCCGGACGGGGACGCCGATGACGCCGGGCTGCCCGCGGCGATCGACGGCGACGTGACGTTCGCGATCTGGGACGACCCGGCGGTCGATTGGGCCGCGTTCGACCTCGTCGTCGTGCGCTCGACCTGGGACTACCAGGAGCGCCGCGACGCCTTCCTGGCCTGGGCGCGCGGGATCGGCGAGCGGCTGGTCAACCCGCCCGGCGTGTTGGCCTGGAACACCGACAAGCGCTACCTGCACGAGCTGGCCGCAGCCGGGCTGCCGGTTGTGCCGACGACTTTGGTCGCCCCCGGCGAGCTGTTCACGGCGCCCGCGGGCGAGTACGTGGTCAAGCCGACGGTCAGCGCCGGCTCACGCGACACCGCACGCTTCACCGCCGACGAGGGCGAGCGCGCCGCCGCGCTGGTCGCGGCGATCCACGCCGGCGGGCGCACGGCGATGGTCCAGCCCTACGTCGCCTCGGTCGACGCGCGCGGCGAGACCGCGCTGCTGTTCTTCGACGGCGCCTTCTCGCACGCGATCCACAAGGGCCCGCTGCTGCGCCCGGGCGCCGAGCCAACCTCCGAGGTCTTCGCTGCGGAGACGATCGCGCCGCGGACGCCGAGCGCCGCCGAGCTGGCGGTGGCGCAGCGGATCCTCGAGGACGTCGCGCAGCGGCTCGGCACCGGGTCGCCGCTCTACGCGCGCGTCGACCTCGTCGAGGACGCCGGCGGCGCCCCGCTGCTGCTGGAGCTCGAGCTCACCGAGCCCTCGCTCTTCTTCGCCGGCGACGCCGCGCGGCTCGCGCGCTACGGCGCCGCTGTCCAGCGGCGCCTCGCCGCGCTCTGAGATCTACTACAGTGTGGCTAAGATTTTCGATCGCTACTCGTAGTAGGCAGAAAAGGAGCCACTCCCCACATGGGCAAGACCATCGGCATCGACCTCGGCACGACGAACTCGTGCATGGCCGTCCTCGAGGGCGGCGAGCCGACCGTCATCGAGAACGCTGAAGGCGGTCGCACCACCCCCTCGGTCGTCGCCTTCGCACAGAGCGGTGAGCGCCTCGTCGGCACCGTCGCCAAGCGCCAGGCCGTCACCAACCCGCAGAACACCGTCTTCTCCGTCAAGCGCTTCATGGGCCGCAAGGAGGCCGAGGTGCGCGAGGAGGAGTCGATCGTCCCGTACAAGGTCGTCTCCGGCCCCAACGGCGACGCGCGCATCGACGCCGGCGGCAAGCAGTACAGCCCGCCGGAGATCAGCGCGATGATCCTCGCCAAGCTCAAGGCCGACGCTGAGGCCTACCTCGGCGAGTCCGTCGACGGCGCCGTCATCACGGTCCCGGCGTACTTCAACGACGACCAGCGCCAGGCGACCAAGGACGCCGGCAAGATCGCCGGCCTCGACGTCAAGCGCATCATCAACGAGCCGACGGCCGCCTCGCTGGCCTACGGCCTCGACAAGGACACCGACCAGACGATCCTCGTCTTCGACCTCGGCGGCGGCACGTTCGACGTGTCGGTGCTGGAGATCGGCGATGGCGTCTTTGAGGTCAAGTCGACCGCGGGTGACAACCACCTGGGCGGCGACAACTGGGACAAGGCCATCGTCGACTGGCTCGCCGGCGAGTTCAAGAAGGACCAGGCCATCGACCTCACGCAGGATCCCATGGCGCTGCAGCGGCTTTACGAGGCGGCTGAGAAGGCCAAGATCGAGCTGTCCACCGCGCAGGAGTCCCAGATCAACCTGCCGTTCATCACGGCTGACGGCTCGGGCCCCAAGCACCTCGACGTTCGCATCACCCGCGCGAAGTTCAACGAGCTGACCGCGACGCTGCTGGATCGCGTCGTCGCGCCGGTCCGCCAGGCGCTGGATGACGCGAAGGCCAAGGGCGCCGACAAGATCGACCACGTGGTCTTGGTCGGCGGCATGACGCGCAACCCGGCCGTGCAGGAGAAGGTCAAGGACCTCACCGGTCAGGAGCCGCACCGCGGTGTGAACCCCGACGAGGTCGTGGCCGTTGGCGCCGCGATCCAGGCTGGCGTGCTCGGCGGTGACGTCAAGGACGTCCTGCTGCTCGACGTCACCCCGCTCACCCTCGGCATCGAGACCAAGGGCGGCGTGATGACCAAGCTGATCGAGCGCAACACCACGATCCCGACCCGCAAGGGCGAGGTCTTTTCGACGGCCGAGGACAACCAGCCGTCGGTTGAGATCCACGTGCTCCAGGGCGAGCGCGAGATGGCTCAGTACAACAAGTCGCTCGGCAAGTTCCAGCTCACGGGGATTCCGCCGGCGCCGCGAGGCATTCCCCAGGTCGAGGTCGCGTTCGACATCGACGCGAACGGAATCCTCAACGTCTCGGCCAAGGACCTCGGCACCAGCAAGGAGCAGAAGATCGAGATCAAGGCCGGCTCGGGCCTGTCCGAGGACGAAATCAAGAACATGGTCTCGGACGCCGAGTCCCACGCGGAGGAGGACCGCCGCGCCCGGGAGCTGGCCGAGGCTCGTAACAACGCCGAGAACGCCGCCTACCAGGCCGAGCGCCAGCTCGCCGAGCTGGGCGACCAGGTCGACGCGGACTCCAAGTCACGGATCGAGGCGGCCATCAAGGACGTCCGCGACGTGCTCGAGTCCGACGACGCCGCCGTCATCAACGAGAAGGCAGAGGCGCTGCAGACCGCGTTCCACGCCGTCTCCGAGGCGATGTACCAGCGGGCGCAGGAGCAGGCCGCCGCGTCAGGCAATGGCGCGGCTGCCGAGGGTGA